>NZ_JBAVFI010000298.1:0-1521 GCF_049588175.1 Mesobacillus sp. | reverse complement strand
CTGGGTACAGCCATTCCGCAGCTTGATCTCGTATGGGGAGCTGCGGAAATCGCGATGCTCGTTGTGATGATCATTTCATCAGGTCTAATATTTGTAGCGATCAACTTGTTCTTTGCTACATTCAGCTTCTGGATGATCGACAGCCTGCCGATCGTATGGGCAGTATTCAACATGAGCGACTTTGCTAGATACCCGCTGACCATCTATCACAAGGGCATCCGCATGTTCCTTACATGGGTCATCCCATACGGATTCACAGCTTTTTATCCAGCAGCCTATTTCATCGATAAATCAGGCTACAAAGAATTCGCCCTATGGACACCAGTCGCAGCCATCGTCTGCTGCGTCATCGCCTACACCTTCTGGAACAAAGGCCTAAAAGCCTTCGCCAGCACAGGCAGCTAGGATAAGTAGTAAGGTGCTTTAACACACCACCGCGCTGGGGGTCAGACCCCCGGCGGTTTAACGCATCACAGCAGTGGGGGTCTGACCCCCACTGCTTTACTGTGTTAAAGTTGCCCCTTTGTTTGTCGGGTCCTCAATATAAATACGTTTTATATCGGATTGATGCGGGATTTTCTACTAGATATGATGTAGATATATTCTGAGTTTGATAGGGGGTGTTCTGTATGTTGTAAAGAAAGTCGATTAGGGAAGTGTGGCAGGTGATTGAGTGGGTTATGAAAGATAAACCTGAGCCAATTCGTGGATTAAATGTAATTTATCAGTATGAAATCACTGGTGAGGACAGCGGCACTTTCCAGCTGGTAATTGAGGATGGATCTGCAAGGGTAATAGAAGGAGCAACGGAATCTGCAGATTGCACCTTAAGGCTCTCAGATAAAAACTTCAAGAAGATGATTGTGGGCAAGCTGAACGGAACCGCAGCCTTCATGACAGGGAAGTTGAAGGTCCAGGGAAGCATGGGACTTGCGTTGAAGCTTGAAGGCATCCTTAATGAATACAATATGAGTGAAACTGCATAAAAACTATGGACCAGGCTTTGATAACCTGGTCCATTTTTATTATATTAAAGTTTTTTATGATTCTATAAAAAACTTTAATATAAAAAAACATCATGTTTAATGACAAAAAGTTACAAGATATGACACATACTGATATAATTATGGGGAATATTTGTTAATTAATTGATAAAGGAGCCTGGCAATGAACATTAACACCAGGAATGAAGTATTAATTTTAGAAGAAAATAAAACAATAAAATTATTTATTTGGCTTTTTTATTTTATTTATATTGGCTATGACTTCTTTTATTATTTTATTTTTCCGAAATATACCAACAAGGAAGTTGGATTACCTGAAGGAGGTCTTGGGTTTTTAGTTTATGTATTGCTTTTGGCCATTTTGCCTCTTGCCATTTACTTTATTAAAAAGAGAAATCCATTTCCTATAAAATATATATTTCTCATATTCTATATTCTTGTTGAAGCTAGTGACTATTATCTCATTTACTTTGAGAGTGATTTGCCATTTCGCGGAGGTCATGTAATCGAACTATTT
>NZ_JBAVFI010000297.1:0-7488 GCF_049588175.1 Mesobacillus sp. | reverse complement strand
ATCGTTTATTCTACCGGTGAAATTTCTGGCTACAAATGATAAAAAGCTGCCCGATAAAGGCAGCTTTTTACCTATACAGTCATTCAGCTTACATTCCGTTCAGTATCGCCAATAGCGCGCAGATTGCGGGATTTTATGAAAAAGATTGTCGTCATCACGATCGACAGTACCCCAAACATCACGCTCATATTCTGAAGGCCGACGGCGTCTAAAAGGAAACCAGTCATGAGAAGGACAATCTGGAAAACCACACGGTCCATCATGTTGCGAAAGGAAAAGAATCGTCCATGATAGTCTTTTGGAACCTTCGTCTGGAATATGGTTGCTCCCGTCGGGAAAAAGCAGCCAACTGAAAATCCGAACAATGCAAAGGCGATGATTGTCAATACAGGAAGGTTTGCAAAAAATAATAGCAACTGGGATAGTCCAATCAGTAAAGAACTTGTAAATAATATCTTGTATGGAGAGATATTGCTGCTGATTCGTTTAATTAAAAATGCTCCGCTCATGAAGGCAATTCCTTCGGCTGTATAAATCCATCCCTTGATTGCGGAGCTTTCCTGAAGCTCGCTGATATTAATGACAATTAAATTGAATCCGCCTAAAAATAGGAGAGGGATCAACGTGAGGATCAAGGTCATCATTACGATTGGAAGTTTTGAAATCACTGGGAATACGTCCTTGAAGCCTTGCCTCTTTACACCCGTCTTGGCTGACTGGACTTTTGTTTTTTCGTCAAAATGTAAGAACCAAGTCAAGATGAACAGGACGAGATAAGCAGCCAGCGATAAGATGTATACCATGTTTAAAGGAATTGATACCAATAAAATTCCGGCTGCAGCTGTTCCGATTACACGAGAAAGTGTAGCAACATTCATATGGACACCATTCAGCAGAAGCAAATCCTTCTCATTCACTACAAGTGGAATTGCCGCCTGCAATGCAGGGAAATAAAAAGCTGCTGATATTTGCAGGAGGATGAGGAAAACAAGCATCCACCATACGGAACCAGTATGAATTGCTACGAGCATGAAAAGGACGCTCACTGCCCTTACAAAACCAGATATCAGCATGACTTTCTTTTTGCTATGCTGATCTGTCAGTCTGCCGGCAAGCGGTCCGACTGCAATCCCTGCAAGCAGCCCAGCTGCCAATAGCAGTGATTTTAAAAAGTCAGAAGGAATCTTTTCCTGCATAAATTCAAGATTACCGATAATCCCGAGCCACAGTCCGAGTCCGGCAATAAACTCCCCTGTCAATAAAATCCAAACATTTTTGTTTCTCCACATTCCTAATTTACCCCTTAGTTTTCGATATTTTTGTTCTTCTAACATACTACAATTATCGGATAATTGTAAAATTTCGTTTAGCTAAATATATGATTTATAGAATGGATCATTCGAAGTTCATTCTGCAGTATTTAAGCTGTTTCGGATTGATTGTGCTTTTAGAATGAAGAATGGATATTGATTCCTGTTCCATGAAAAAGAATTCTATATAGGACTCTATATTTATAACGGGATTTATAAGCAAAAAGATATGCGCCTATGAAATTTATACCAGTTTAAAAAAGATATTCCATTCTTTTGGCCGAGTTTTCATTTTACCGTGAAGGGAATTCTAATGGAGTATGTTTAAAACCATGTAAAAGGAGGTATGGGAGTTTTCTAATTTTTCACAGCGAAGAAAATATAAAAAAATGAAATGGGAGTGGAGTTTTTTTGAGAAAATACATAAAAGCAGTATCAGTAGCAGCGATCCTGGTTTTAACGCTTGGATTTGCACAGCCTAAAGTGGAAGCATCCCAATTCTTGGGGATGGGCTCCTCAGGTTCAGAAGTTACATACGTTCAATCGGTTTTAAAGAAACTAGGCTATTTTAATATGGAAACAACAGGCTACTATGGAACGATTACCGCTCATGCAGTTAAGCAATTTCAGAGTGATTTTGGATTAGAAACGACAGGTGAGATCGGTCCGAAAACATCCGGATTGATAAATGAAGTCGAGATGATGGCCCATGCGGTGTACGGTGAATCAAGAGGAGAGAGCTATCAAGGGCAGGTCGCGGTTGCGGCAGTGATATTAAATCGAGTAGAGTCAGACGATTTTCCTGATACGGTAAAGGATGTCATTTTCCAGCCAAACGCTTTTACAGCTGTAAATGACGGCCAGTTTACCCTGCAGCCTGATTCGGAAGCCTACCATGCTGTAAAAGACGCTCTTTTAGGCTGGGATCCATCGTATGGATCAGTTTATTATTATAATCCGCAGCTTGCAACTGATCAGTGGATTTATAGCAGGACTGTCACGACCCAAATTGGCAATCATCATTTCGCCTATTAGATAGGTGATTTAAAGTTCATACCAGATTGGGCATTATGTTGATTGGATAAGAAAATAACAAAATACTGTGACTAAAAGCACCAATCCCTCGGCAAGGGGGATCGGTGCTTTTACATTTTTCTCGGGAGAAAAGGAAAAACTATTCGCATTGTACGAGGATACAGGAATTGCGAAGGGAGAAGAATGATGAAAAATAAGAAAAAGGATTTTAAATTAAGCTATGAGTCTGACGGGAAAATGAATAACAAAAAAATCGTAGGAAAGAAAAAGGACGAAAGCGCCAATTTTTTTAATATCACTCCGGATAGTGAATAACGAATAGAAAAGGAGCAGGGAAATGGCTGAAGAGCAGATCGTGCGTGCAACAGAGGATGACTTGCCTGTCATCGGAGAAATGTTTGGAGAATGCAAGGAATACCTTGAGGCGAGAGGGATTTTGCAATGGGATGAAAAATACCCGAATCATGAGTATTTTGAAAACGCTATGGAGGGCGAAGAATTGTTCGTTTTGAAAAAGGGCAGTGAAACGTTTGGCGCGATGGTCCTGGATGAATGGCAGACACCAGAGTGGGAAAACGCCAGCTGGACCGAGCATGAAGGCAGCCCGTTGATTCTCCATTCTTTTTGCGTCGATCCCTCTGCACAAGGAGGCGGCTATGGCAGTAAAATGCTCCAGTTTGCTGAGGATTTTGCCAGAGAAAATGGATATGCCGTGCTGCGGCTCGATACTTACTCTGGCAATGAAGGGGCAGTCCGATTTTATGAGAAAAGGAATTTCCGTAAGACGGGTGAAGTCAGATTATCTGGAAAACCAGAGGGACATGAAAACTATATTTGCTTTGAAAAAGTGTTTTAATGAAAATGATTGCCAAAAAAACATCTGACCTCGGCAAGGACCTGCGAGGCCAGGTGTATTTTACAATCTAACTATGACTTCTGTTCCATCCTGCAATTTTGCATCGACAAGAACAATTCCTTTATTGTGGCTTAATTCATCTATGACCTCATTCAAAAGCTGCTTGTTCAATAATGTGTTAAAGGGTAGAATCGGAATGTTTTTCTGCTTCAGGTCCTGGTTAGCCCATTTATGCAATTGCTGGTGCACTCTATTTGAACCCAGAATAAAACTGCCGGCTTTGAGAATTGCGTAGGGTACGGGGATGCTAAATTTGACGTTTTTAGATGTTTTGATTTTTATATTGATCATGATGTTATTCGATCACGACTTTAACGGTGTCGCCGTTTGCAGATTTGATATCAACGATATTGCCATCAAGTTCATTTTCAATCGCATCAATCAAAAGATTAATATCTATGTCCTTCACATATTTTTCTGATTGAGGAATGCTTGCAGCTATGCTATGCCCGGTTTTAAGAATCGCTTTAACGAGTTTAATGGGTATATTGACGTTAACATTGTCATTTTCTTTGGATACTACACGTACTTTTAATGTCTTATCCAAATATTTATTTGGTTTTTGCAGAGTTAAGGCTGCTTCCTTTTCTTTTAGGACCGAGATTAATTCTGCACCTTTTTCAGAATCAATTTTACCTTCCTGAACCATCGTTAAAACCTTTGAAATCTCTTCTTTCATCATGATTCCTCCTTATTCACCTTTTAAAAGTTTGATTGCTTCTTCAGGAGTGATTTCGCCTTTATCCAGCATAGCGACAATTTTCTTTTCATCGATTTCCGTTTTCTTTTGTGGGTCATATCCGAGTGAGCTGATGATATCATTCAGCTTTCCTCGCACAGTAGGATAGGAGATTCCCAGTTCCTTTTCGACTTCCTTAATATTTCCGCGGGATATAAGGAAAATTTCTACAAAATGAAGCTGTTCCTTGGATAGGGAAGCGAGTTTGGAGAGTTCAAATTCATTTTCAATGGTTGTTTCGCAATGATTGCATTTTAGCCTGGTTATTTTTAATGTTTGACTGCAAACGGGACAATTTGTGATGACCGGGTAGGACATAATTGCCTCCTTTCAAGTTGTTGTAATTGAATTATATAACTTGTTGTTTGAAAAAGTAAATATTATTTTTAATAAAATTAATAAAATTAATTTTGATATTAAAAATATTTATATAAGGTTCTGAATTAAATGGTGGCTGAATGTCTATAGCATCTCTTATTGAAACTAAAAAAGCATAACTTGGGTATTATAGTGCCCAAGTTATGCTTGCTGTTTATTAATTGCGCGGGTCTACATAATCTGGATAATCTGTAATAATCCCGTCAACTTCCATATCAATCAGAAACTGTGCTGCGTCATGGCTTCGAACCGTCCAGGATTGGATTTCCATGCCCAGGTTGTGAACCTTATCAACTAAATCCTTTGTAACCAGGCCATAGCTTGGATTAAAGTAATCAGCATACGTTGCAAATTCCTGTAGTGCGGAATCTGTCACTTCAAGCTTCGAAGAGGTCAGAACCCCAATCGGAACCTCTGGAAGAAGAGTGTCCATCTTTTTCATCGATTCAAAATTGAAGGATTGGAGGATGATTTTATTATTCTGCGGCTTGTCCAGATGGCGTTCCTTCAATTCCTGAGCTACATCTTCCTCAATCCCAGGATAAAGCTCAGGAGATTTCATTTCGATTAAGATTCCGACTTTTCCATGATACCGATCCAGCACTTCATCAAAGGAAGGAATCTTCTCACCAGCAAATTGCTCTCCCTTAAAACTTCCAGCATCAAGATTCCTCAATTCTTCGAATGTTTGATCACCTACTCGTCCAGTTCCATCCGTCGTCCGGTCAACGGTCGTATCATGGATAATAACTAATTCGCCGTCCTTGCTGCGCTGGACATCAAGTTCAATATAGTCTGCTTTCATTTCAACAGCTTTATCAAATGCAGCAATGGTGTTTTCCGGAGCATAGCCAGCTGCCCCGCGATGAGCGACAGTATCAAACTGCCTTAATTCACCCTTAGTCGGCTCCTCAGCAAACGCTTGCTGCAACGGACTCAGCATAAGTGTCAAAGCAAATCCTGTACCAATTAAAGTTTTTTTCATTTCTCCATCTCCTCGCATCATTTTAATTTATGTAACAATGCTAGATTAATAGAGAAATGTTTAGCCCGTATGTCATTTTTGTTTAGATAGAGTTATGTATTTTTAAGAATAATCAGTTATATATACTTAATTTTCTTTACAAACAATAAGCCCATTTCCCCAGCTTCATATGTCAATCCGCATAAACTTGCTGACATCCTTAAAGCCAATCTTCTCATACAGCCTGATTGCTTTTTCATTAAAACAAAAGACATTCAAACGAACATCATCATAGCCTAAATGTTTGAACTCCGCCAGGCTCTGTTCTATTAAAACCCCAGCCACACCTTGATTTCGGAACTCATTTTTGACAAACACATCACTGATCCAGCCGATATCCTTATGTGTAAACCAATCCATACTTCGATCGACCAGAACCCAGCCAATCAAATCGTCTTCGGTCCTGGCAACAAGAAAATAGGCTCCGTGCTCCAAGGAATTTTGATAAGAATCAATCATTTCTTCCTGATTGTTATCTGCCTGAATACCAGTAGCCTCAGCCCTGTTCACGCCAGCAAGGCTAAATATTTCATCCATTTCTGAGTCTGTTGCTTTACCGTATTCAAGTTCCATTAATATCACCCTGATTTAAAAATTAGAATATTAAGAGTTCAATATCTATTTATCCATTCTGTACTATAGTACAATTTTAAATACCTAATAAAATTGAATTAATTTTTATGAATGAAAAGAGGTATGAATATGAAAATCCTAATCTCCGGCTTTGAGCCGTTCGGTAAAATGAGCATTAATCCCACTGAAGAGCTTCTGAAGGAAGCAGAAAAGTTTGCGATTGAAGATGTAGAAATTACAACAATTTTGCTGCCTGTTAATTATGATGAATGTGCGGAAAAATTAATTGCGAAAATGGATCAGATCCAGCCCGATATCGTGATCTCCTGCGGGCTTGCTGCCGGTAGGACTGCGATCACTCCAGAACGGATTGGCATCAATGTGAAAGATACGGGTTCTGGTGACCCGTATCCAGACAATAGAGGGAATGTTCCTGTCGATGAAATGATTGACGAGGTTGGACCAGACGGATTGTTTTCTACACTTCCAATCAGGCAGATTGAGAAGAATCTAAAGGCAGAGCATATACCTGCCGCAATATCGAATACTGCCGGCACATTCATTTGCAATAACACGCTCTATGCCGTTTTGAATCATATCCGGAAAAATAATCTGCCTATTAAAGCAGGTTTTATCCACTTTCCAGCTTCAACGGAAATGTCATCCCGAAATCCTTCACTAGCATCCCTGCCGCAAGAGCTGATGGCAAGGGGATTGAAAGTGATTGTTGAAACATGTGTGAGGGAAGATATTTTAAAATAAGGCAAGATAAACAGTAAGAAAAAAGTGGTGTTTTAGGAGACACCACTTCTTTGGCTACCTAGCGATGAAAGTAGAAAGCTTTTCTGTGCCCGAAATCCGGAAGGCGAGGGAAAAAGGGTAACAGAAAACCCCATTCTGTGCCCGGAATCCGGATAGCTAGAGAAAAGGGGTAACAGAAAACCCCATTCTGTGCCCGAAATCCGGATAGCTAGAGAAAAAGGATAACAGAAACCCCCATTCTGTGCCCGGAATCCAGATAGCAAGAGAAAAAGGGTAACAGAAAACCCCATTCTGTGCCCGGAATCCAGATAGCTAGAGAAAAAGAGTCACATAGAACAGGGGCAAGTTCTAATTGCGTTCAGAAAATGAACATTTGAATGTATATAAAGCGACTGCCACAACCACAAAAGTTTTTGCCAATCTATGGATCGCATTTTTAAAAGGAGCAAGTAAATGACATTTGAAATCATCCCGTTAGGTGATCTGGCTGTTCGGATTTCATTTGGGGATTCAATCAATGAGGAAACGAATGGCATGATCCGAAAGTTTATTTTAAAGCTGGAAAAAGAAAAGGTCCCAGGCATCATTGAATGGGTGCCTGCTTATACTTCGGTGACCATTTATTATGAGCCTGAACAAATCAGCTATGAAACGATAAAACGAAAGCTTGAAATTGTAAATCACGCACAAGAAGAATCACATCTGACCAAGCCTTGTGTCTACGAGATTCCAACCTGTTATGGAGAGGAAT
>NZ_JBAVFI010000296.1:0-4369 GCF_049588175.1 Mesobacillus sp. | reverse complement strand
ATCAATTCCATTGATTCAGGGTGTGAAGGTCCTACTGGTAAGAAATTGTCCTTCGCAATTTTATTCAATGATACGAGCCATTTTCCGTCTGGAGATGCTGTATCGCCCTCAGTTGCGGTTGAGTGCCCTGGTGAATAGTGGACAGGTGTACGGTCAAGAACTTCCCCAGTGGCGATTTTCCATTTGACGATCTCGGATGAAATGAACATCGTATTGTACGCATTGCCTTTGTCATCGAATTGAGTGTGAAGCGGCCCTAATGCTCCTGGAGGATCAACTTCTCGTTCAACAACCTTGTCATAAGGCAAGACAGGAATACCGAATTTTTCAGTTTCAAAATTGCCAGCCTTGATAGCTTCAAACGCTTTCTCGAATGAGAACACAGTCATTAAAGGTGCAAGTTTACCAGATGCAATGAAGCGTGTTCCGTCTGGTGTCACGTCAACACCGTGAGGAGATTTTGCTACAGGTACAGCATAGATGGAGCCTTTATGCTTACGAGGATCGATCATCTTCGCGCCATTGACTTCATCATATTCCCCGGCAGCTACTTTCTTTTCAAGCTCCTTCCAGTTAAGCAATACGATATAGTCCCGATCATTCTGTGATGCGTTGATTTCATTGTTTGTCGTTGCAAACTCAGTGTTGTAAGTCGTCATGACGATCCAGTCTCCTGATACCTTCTTGCCGGCGTCAGATAAGTCATAAGACCAAGGTGGAAGCATGATTTGATAGGCCAGGCCAAGCTCTTTCTTTTTCTGGTCAAACTGGACCATCGAAACGACGCCTTTATATTTCTCTTCAAATTCATCTAATGGGGCATATTCCTTTCCGATTGGAACGGAGAAACGGGTTGGCATAACGATGTATTCTGTATTTTGCGTTACAAATGTCCCTGCGTGAGGGCCACCCATATTCGGCATTTCCATAATATCCGCTGTGTGGAATGTGCTTAAGTCCACAGCTGCAATCCGGTTATTGGCAACGTCATTGGCGAAGACGAATTTGCCGTCATATTCTGCATTCGTTTCTGAAATCGCCGGATGGTGAAAATCTCCCCATGTATACTTGCCGAGCATTTCTTTCGTTTTTGTATCAAATCCATAACCTGTAGCCGGATCTGGAGTGAAAACAGGAACAGTCCGGATTTTTCTCATCGAAGGAAGTCCATATACGAAAAGCTGCCCTGAATGTCCGCCCGATGAAAGCATGTAGTATTCATCCAGCTCACCATAAGGAACATACACTTTTTCAGCGTTTGACTTGTTTGCGGTATCTTTGCTTGCTTCTCCTTTAGGCCCTGTTGAAAAATCAGCGAAAAATACTGTCGCCGCCATAAAGCCGGCAAGCAGCCCTGAAGCTGCGGGAACCCATTTTTTCATTAACACTGCACCACCTTTGGATTATTTTTCTGAAGCCTCTTTAAGAATGCTTACAACTTGATTTATTTCTTCCTCAGACAGCGGATTGCCTCCGATGACGCCTGACATGACTGCGGATGTTGGTTTTTTCAGGAATTCTGCAACGGGTTTCCCATGCTTGCCTTCGACATTTTTATATGCCTGTGAGAGGTCCGGTCCAGTTGCTCCGCCTTTCAGGTTCAAGGCTTCAACAGAGTGGCAGCCGAGGCAGCCTCTAGATTGAAGAATGTTTTCTTCACCAGCCGCAGCAGTTGTTTCCGTTTCAGCTGGTTCAGCATCTTCTTTGGCTGTTTCCGCAGGCTTTGATTCTTCGGTGACAGCGACGTCTTTTTCCTGGCCATCATTGGCTGGGAAGAGATCAAATGCTACATATCCTATGCCCAGGCCAATAAGAGCACTGATGATGAAATGAACGACAGGTTTATTCACTTTTTTCCCCCCTTGATTGGTTTACAAGTTCATCCTAACTTTTTGGAAAAAAGGACAGTGTGATGTACGGCACACATTTTTGTGTTTATTGTGAGGGATTTGTGAAAGCAGAGTGTCAGCCTGTGAAAAACATCACTTGCCCGGGAAATAATTTCGCAAATTAGACAAATGACTGCTAGGCATTCACCCAGCATATTTGCCCTGCATATAGTAATGAGGAAGCGATAACATGCCGTTAGATTGAACGGCTGGAGGGAGTGCGATTAAATGGCTGGGAAAATACTGAATTACTTTGCCGGCGGGAATACAGCCCGAGGATTTTACAGTTTGTATGAATCCAACATACAAGGATTATCTCGTTTATTTATATTGAAGGGCGGCCCGGGAACAGGAAAATCATCATTGATGAAAAAAATCGGCAAGGAATGGCTTGAAAAGGGTTATGACATTGAATTCCTGCACTGTTCATCAGATAACAAATCGATTGATGGAGTCATTATTCCTAAATTGAATGCAGGCATTGTCGATGGAACAGCTCCGCATGTAATCGAGCCGAAAGCACCAGGCGCAGTTGAGGAATATGTAAACCTTGGAGAAGCATGGGATTCATGCAAGCTGCAGGAGCATAGAGGAACGATTACGAGGCTGTCTGAAGAAATCAGCGAGGCGTTCAATACGGCATACAGCCAATTTGCCGAAGCGTTGAGAATCCATGATGAATGGGAGAAGTTTTATATCGAGAATATGGACTTCGCAAAAGCGAATGAGTTTACGAATCAATTGATCGAAAGACTATTCGGTGACAGCAGATCAGCCGGCGAAGGCAGGGTGCATGATCGCTTCCTGGGAGCAGCGACACCTGTGGGCGCCGTAGATTTTGTCCCTAACCTGACTGAAACAGTAGGCAAGAGGTATTTCATTAAAGGCCGCCCGGGTTCAGGTAAGTCGACCATGCTGAAAAAACTTGCCGCTGAGGCAAAATCACGTGGTTACGATGTCGAGGTCTACCATTGCGGCTTTGACCCGCACAGCCTGGATATGGTCATTGTCCGTGAGCTGGACTTTGCCATCTTTGACAGCACAGCTCCGCATGAGTACTTCCCGGAGCGGGAAACAGATGAAATCATCGATATGTATGCCGAGCTGATTGCCCCGGGGACAGATGAGAAGTATGCTGCGGAAATCCAGGATGTCGGCAGCAGATACAAAGAGAAGATGAACGAAGCGATTGCATCGCTGGCAAAAGCAAAAGTGCTGCGCGACCAGCTTGAAAAAATTTATATAGGAGCAATGGATTTTACAAAGGTTGATGCCATTGCCAGCCAAATACAGAAGGAAATTGAAAGTTTGAGTGTCCACTAGCACAGAATTGGGCATCTTGCATACATTACATGGAAAACATCAAGAGAGGGGAATTGAGTTTGAATTATTACAACTTCTACCCATATGGATCAAACCAGCATGATGACGAAGAATATGGATATTACGAAAATGAAGTATACCCGCAGTATGACGCGAGGGTATTTCCTGGAATGGGCGGTGGATTCCCATTCCCAGGCGGAGGCCCAGGAGGCGGGTTTCCAGGCGGAGGCCCAGGAGGCGGGTTTCCAGGCGGAGGCCCGGGTGGCGGGTTTCCAGGCGGAGGCCCAGGTGGTGGCTTCCCAGGAGGAGGACAGCAAGGCGGAGGAGCTCCAACCTCACCGCCGCCATCCTTCACTCCTCAAGAATCCCAGGCATCAGCCTTTGCTGTTGATCCAGGAGGCATCAGAAGGTGCTTGTACCGATATACGTATGTTTGGCTGAACAATGGGAATAGTTTCTGGTATTTTCCAACATTCGTCGGACGCAATTCAGTTGCCGGCTGGCGATGGAGACGCCGCTGGGGATGGGTATACTTTGGAATCGATTTAAGACAAATTCGATCATTCCAATGCTTCTAAAATGAAAAACCTTAATGCCTTGATCAGCTCTAACAAGGGTAGGTTGGGGCAGATGGCTATGTAAAATAGAGAGCTCCTCATTCCAGGAGCTCTCTTTCATAATTTGGAAAATTATATGTGCGATAAAGACGATGTGAGCAAGTTGGCCAAGTAGTTCAAAGCTCAACAGCAGAAGCAAAAATCAAACTGCAAAGAGGTATAAATTCAAACTGAAATCTTCTGTTGAAGAGAAATTTTATGGTTCATGCAGGAATCTCCTAACAGCAACTGGAACATGTTTTTAGGATATAAGTACTTATAGTAAGGAGAACGGAAATGAACGTTACATTAGAGAAAATTGGATTGGAACAGCAAAAAATACTTCAAAATCTCTATTCATTATACCTGCATGATCTATCTGCCTATGCAAATGGGCTGCAGGTAAGTGAGGATGGGAGCTTTGAATTTGATTCGTTTTCCCTTATCTGGGAAAGTGTAGGTCTCTCGCCATATTTAATAAGGGCCGACGATAATTTGGCGGGCTTTATCCTGTTGCTAGAAGCACCTTTGACGAAAAGAGTAGATAAAGTAATAAATGAT
>NZ_JBAVFI010000295.1:0-2368 GCF_049588175.1 Mesobacillus sp. | reverse complement strand
CTTAGCTGGACAGGTGAGACCCCGCAGGAGCGAAGCGACGAGGAGGCTCAGCGCCAGCCCCGCGGAAAGCGAAGCGCCTGGAACGGAAATCAACAGACCTGTTTTAATTCACACCCAGAGTTTGTCTAAAATTTGAACTCCCATTTAAATTAATGGGAGCTTTATTGTTTCTTGCTTCAGTTATCGAACAGAATAAATTTTTAAAACAAGCAGGATTTTCAGAGCTGATGGAGAAATTAATCATTATCGAATTTTTCCCGCACCTTCTCCATTTCCTCCTCGAATTTTTTATGTGTTGCCTGGAATAACTTCTCGAACATTTCTCCTGTTTCATTTTCTAAAACCTTGATTCCTTCTCCAGTGATTCCGCCTTTTACGCAAACCTTCTCCTGTAAAGTAGGCAAAGTATAATGGTTTTTGCTTAACAGCTCACCTAATCCAACTAACATTTCACTGGCAAGCTTTGTGGCAGTTGTCTGATCGATTTCTGTTTCTTTCACGGCAGCGGTAATAAAACGTTGTACAAGAAAGCTAAAGAAAGCTGGCCCGCAGCTGACGATATCCGACGCAACCCTCGTAATCTTCTCTTCGATTTCGACCGGAACTGAAATCTCCTCAAATAATGTATGAAAATAAGTTCTCCATTCAGGTGCGCACTGTTCCCCATAAGTAAAGAGCGATACGCCTGCAAGTGCCCTATTGGTGATACTCGGTATGATTCTCATAACTGAGCAATCTACAGATCTTTCGAGTTGTTCTACGCTAATAGGACTGGTTATCGAGATGAGGCATTTATCCTTATTAAGCTCAGGGTTGATCTGCTGAATCACATCCCATACATTATGTGGTTTCACACAAATAAAAATGGCATCCGAATTTTGTGCCACTTCGATTGCATTCTGCCCAACAGTTAAGCCTGGGTATATTTTTTGTATCTCTAGTGCTTTAGATAAAGTTCTATTTGTGATCATCATTGAAGAAGGGGAAACGGCATTCCCATCAATGAGAGCTTCGGCGAGAATTCTCCCCATATTCCCTGTGCCAATAATCCCTATTTTCATAACCCTTCCCTCCTTCGTGCATTTATTCTCCTATATCCATATGATTATAATTTTTAGAATATGACATATGAAAGGTGTTGGTCCCTATATGGAATGGATTAAGGAACATAAACTATATATTGTTGCAGCATTGGCAGCAGCAATATTTTTTATCTATTCTTCTGTCGACTCCCAAGGAGAGCTTACAGAAGTAAATGAAGAACTGACCGTCATGAATGAACAGCCAGAGGGAAAGAAAAATGAAGCTTCAGTCCCTGAAGAAAAACCACTTGTTTTAATGGCTGATATTAAGGGAGCTGTTGTGCAGCCTGGAGTATATGAGATTGAAGCAGATGACAGGGTGATTGATCTTATCGAACTGGCAGGGGGACTTACGAAAGAGGCGGAAGCTTCTTCAATCAACTTTGCCATGCATGTGAGTGATGAAATGGTGATTTATGTTCCTAGAAAGGGAGAAAGCACAGAAGGCTACGTTCCAATCCAAAATGGCCAGCAGTCACAAGATAAACAGACTGTAAATCTGAATACAGCTGCAGCGGGTGAGCTAGAAACATTGCCTGGAATTGGCCCGTCTAAAGCAGAAGCAATTATCGAATACCGCGATACGAATGGACCATATAAATCAATCGAAGATTTAAAGAACATCAGTGGAATTGGTGATAAGACCTTCGAAAAACTGAAAGAGCTTATTTCTGTAAAATAATCCGCATACAAATTGAACTCGTCCAATATTAGCATTAGAATTATTAATATAAGAATTTTTTTGCGTCATTTTTGCAGGATTTAATTTCATAAACAAAGCTGCTCTCAAACTGGAGTTGGACAGTTAAGGTTAACAAAGCCCGCATAAGTAATTCATTCAAGTAGCCTTGTATTATTAATTTGGCTCTGTTAAAGCCTAATGTTGTTTTTTAAAACCTGTTGATTGTAGTGGAAGGCGCGAAGACTCCTCCGAAAAATGCTAACGCATTTCCATCGTGCGTGGGCAGGTTCGAGTCAGCAGTTCAGTGTCCTGCTGGCTCAGCGCCAGCCCCTAGAAGAATTTGCTTGTGAAAAAGCCGGCAGTTGGGCTTTTTCATAATTCTTCTTCGGAAAGCGAAGCGCCTGGAAAGGGAATCAACAGCCTTGTTTAACAGAGCCATTAATTTTAGAATGGCAATTAACATTTCGAAGGGGGAAACCACATGGGAAGAAAGAGTTGGGATGAGTATTTTTTGGATATTGCAGAGGAAGTAGGGACGCGTTCAACTTGTCCTCGGCTGCATGTTGGCTGTGTAATTGTTAAGGATAAGCATATCGTATCGACT
>NZ_JBAVFI010000294.1:0-3990 GCF_049588175.1 Mesobacillus sp. | reverse complement strand
GTGGGCAGATGTTAAGTATGACTTAAGCCAATTTGCTGGAAAGAAAGTAAAACTTGTTTTTGAATATGTAACTGACGGCGGTTTGGCTCCTCAAGGCTTTGCAATGGACGAGTTGAAGCTGACAGTTGATGGCGAAGAAGTATTCGCGGATGGCGCTGAAGGCGATGCGGCTGTTGCCCTTGATGGGTTTGTTCAGTCAAACGGTATTTTCTTAAAAGACCACTATTACTACCTAGAGTGGAGAAACTACGCTGGTTCTGATAAAGCACTACTAGCTGGCCGCGGTGTTAAGTACAATACAGGAATGGTAGTCTGGTATGCGGACGATTCATTCACTGATAACTGGGTTGGCGTCCACCCTGGTGAAGGTTTCCTTGGACCAGTCGATTCACATCCAGAGGCGATTGTTGGAACGCTTAATGGCAAGCCATCAATCAGTCAAAGTACACGTTATCAGGTAGCGGACGCAGCATTCTCAATGGATCAGACTCCAGCATGGTACATCGATTCTCCATCTCGCGGAATCTTTGATTACAAAGGACTTCCAGGGGTAACAGGATTCGATGATTCAAAATCTTATATGAACGAACTGATTCCAGATGCAGGACGCAAGGTTCCACAATTGGGCCTTAAGTTCCAAGTCATCGGCGAAGCAAAAGACAACTCTGCTGGTGCTGTCTGGATCCACAAATAAGAATTTACTTAGAAGGACATCGGGCTTTTGCCTGGTGTCCTTTTTCGCGGTAAAAGCAGCTTAGAGCTGTTACTAACAAATACCTTTTCCTTTTAATCGCTTTTAATTGCAAAACCTCAAGGCAATACTGGACTTATGAATCCGTTTTAGCTAGTATCATTACTATGAATGCTTAAAGTTGAAGGAGAAAATTATGTCAGAGACTCAACAAATTATTACGCAATTGAAACCGTTCTTGCAGCAGGCCTGGGAAAAAGCAGGCTTCCAAACGTTAACTTCTGTCCAGTCCACAACGATTCCTTTAATTATAGAAGGAAAAGATGTGATTGCGGAATCACCGACTGGTACTGGTAAAACGCTAGCTTACTTGCTTCCGGTTTTAAATAAAATCGATCCGAAGATGCAGAATACACAGGCAGTCATTTTGGCTTCCTCACAGGAGCTCGTCATGCAGATCCTTTCTGAAATCCAGAAGTGGGGAGAGGGCACCGAGATAAAAGCGGCTACCCTGATTGGCGGAGCCAACCTGAAAAGACAGCTTGATAAGCTGAAGAAAAGTCCGCACATCATTATCGGAACACCAGGCAGGACGAATGAACTGATCAAGCAGAAAAAGTTAAAGATGCATAAGGTTCAGACGGTTGTTCTTGATGAAGGTGACCAGCTGCTGACTCCGGAGCACAGCGAAACAGTAAAAAATATCGTCAAGTCTACACTGGCTGACCAGCGCCAGCTGCTTCTTTTCTCAGCTACTCTTCCACCTGTCGTTGAAAAGTCGGTTAAAAATCTGGCCAAAGATCCTGAAGTGATCAAGGTGAAAAAAGATGAAACGATCGAGGCTGCAAAAGTGGACCACATCTACTTTGTTAGCGAGCAGCGCGACAAAATTAAAGTCCTTGAAAAAATCGCCCGCCTTAAAGGGGTAAAGGCACTTGTTTTTATAAAAGATATCGCTAACCTCACGATTGCAGCTGACAAGCTGAAATTCAAGGACATCCATGTCGGCCAGCTTCACAGTGATCTTGGAAAGCAGGACCGACAGCGTTATATAAAGAAGTTCCGAGAAGGCGACAATGAAATGCTTCTAGTTACAGATATCGCAGCACGCGGACTCGATATCAAAGGCGTGACCCATGTTGTCCATTTTGACCTTCCGAGGGAACAGGATCAATACATCCATCGTTCAGGCAGGACAGGTCGTTTTGGAGCAGAAGGTACCGTCATCGCAATCGTCAACGAACGAGAAGAGCGCGATTTGAAGAAGTTCTGCAAAGCTCTCACTATTGAGCCAGTTCTTGCGGAATTTTATCATGGTAAAATAGTTGAAGCTGCAAAATAAGATTTCGAAAAGCTACGGGGTAACCTGTGGCTTTTTTTTATTGGGGGAGTTGGGGCAGATTCAACGGGCAAGTTCATCGAAGCTTTTTATAAAAAAGGACTTTCAAAAAAAGTTAAGAATATATATGTGTAGTTTAAATTGGAAAGGAACGTAAAAATGAATAATCCTCGTTTGAAAATTTTAATGGAAGAGTGGCTTCCTGAAGCTACTATAGATGATATGCAGGCGAAAATGGAGAGCGGCGAGCTGACTTCACATGATCTTGTGTTGATGTATCAGGCTCGGATTGCTGCTTTTGATGAAGTGATTCATTCTGTACTTGAATTGAACCCAGATGCCCTGCATATCGCGGCTGCGCTTGATTCAGAGCGCAAGCTGAAGGGGACAAGAGGCGCTCTTCATGGAATTCCAGTGTTGCTGAAGGATAATATTGATACCCACGATAAAATGCATACCAGTGCTGGTTCGCTGGCACTTAAGGATTCGATCGCATCGAAGGATTCCTGTGTAGCTGCAAAGCTCCGGGAGGCTGGTGCGGTCATCCTTGGCAAAACGAATATGACGGAATGGGCTAATTTCATGGCGAATGGAATGAAGAGTGGGTATAGTTCGCGCGGCGGCCAGGTTTTGAATCCTTATGGACCAGAAAAATTTGATGTTGGCGGCTCAAGTGCAGGATCTGGCGCTTCCGTTGCTGCGAACCTGGCTGCAATTGCGGTTGGAACGGAAACGGATGGTTCCATTTTGAATCCTGCTTCTCAAAATTCTCTGGTTGGAATCAAGCCTACTGTCGGCCTTGTCAGCAGGAGGGGAATCATTCCGATTGCCCATACACAAGATACGGCTGGCCCGATGGCAAGAACCGTAAAGGATGCGGTTTACCTTTTAGAAGCGATTGCCGGACAGGACCCTGGGGACCCTGCTACTATGAAGGCTTTGCCTGAATTCCCTCATAACGACCTATTTGATAAAAAAGGGCTGAAAGGCGCTAAAATTGGGATCGCCCGTGAAGAGTATATTGGAAAATTATCAGAGGATCAGGAGCATATTTTTCAAAAAGCGGTTGATAGGCTTGAAGAACTTGGTGCAGAATTGGCCGAAGTTGCGATTCCTGCATCAAAAGCGAATTGGGGCTATAAAGTGCTAAGCTATGAGTTCAAGGCTGATTTAAATGCTTATCTAAGTGGGTTAGCTCCTACTATTCCAATCAGGACGCTTGCGGACGTGATTGCTTTCAATTATCAGCATGGCGAAAAAACGCTGAAGTATGGCCAGGAGATTTTGCTTGAATCTGAAGCGACAAGCGGAACTTTGACGGAGGCTGCATACCTGAATGAGCTTGAATATAACCTCTACATGTCCAGGGAGCAGGGTGTCGACTATGTATTGGAGGAGTATGGTGTTGACGCGATTCTTTTTCCAATGGATGGTTCCACGATTCCTTCGAGAGCAGGGTACCCATCGGTCACTGTTCCCGCTGGATATACATCAGAAGGTGAGCCTGTCGGCATAACTTTTACAGGAACATCCTTCAGCGAACCATTGTTGATTAAGCTTGCCTATGCGTACGAGCAGGCAACAATGATACGGAGAGCACCTGAACTCGGAATAAACACTGAGGAAAAAATCCATACTACTTCTTGAATCCATCAAAAGGAGCGAGAAAGTATGGGTAAAACAAAGCTTGGCAATGCAAATGCGCAGCGCAATAACAATAAGAAAAAAGGCAATAATACACCTGAAGAACTGGTCGAATTCACAACCGGCCAAAAAGAAAAGAAGATGAACAATCCAATCGATTAAAAGTGAAGTGTCCCGGCGGAATGCGGGGCACTTTTTACATGAAAATAAAAACACCCTTGCAGTGTGCTCAAGAGTGTTTCCGGCAGATGGTAAATATAGAGATATTTAGAATTCCGTAGAAAATATCCTATAATTTTGTAGAGATTATTCAAAG
>NZ_JBAVFI010000293.1:0-11990 GCF_049588175.1 Mesobacillus sp. | reverse complement strand
GGTCAATATAGTTGTTAAGGCTGCAGGAGCCTGCAACAATAAGCGATGATCCTATCAACGTAACCAGGATTAAATCAATATTATCCAAAAAATGTGCGCCGCTAAAATGAAGCGCCAGCCATAATCCAGTAAAAGTGGTCATCGCGTTTGAATTCACAATGCCTACTTTTATTAATGCAAGAAAGTCCTTTAGCACCGTGTTCTCCACGGCTGCAGGCTGTCCGTTCTCTAATACAGCTTCACTGAAAGCTTTTGAATTAGACATCCATATCCTCCTTCATCCCCTTTAATTTGTTAAATTTGGCAAGCAAATTTTTACAAAAAAAAGAAGAGTTCATATTGCTATATCTAACGGTAGTTTTCACTAATCCCAACGTGTAAAGGCTGTTAAATGTTTGTGTAGAAAAATATCACCTACGTTGTATATTAAATCACACTTCACAACTTTTTTGTGAATTTTTTTTGAACAAATTTTGACTAATTTGTGTCCTACCGCCATTATCCATAAAGTTCTTTTCTATTGCAAGAAATAATCATATAAAATCAAGACAAGATGATTTCGATGTCTTTCATCTTAATATATATATTTTTGGATAATATTCTCATGATAGCCATAAAGCTTGTATGTATTCTTTTTTTAGACAAGTACATACCTAGCACTGTGCATTTTACCTATAAAAATCCTGAATGTCCATTAAGGACAAGAAGTATTGAATATTTATCTTTTATTGTGTAGTATCTTAAGTATTGCTTTCTATCCTTTTTCGTCAAATTTCGTTAATATATGGATAGAATTTCTACTTTTCTACAAGATTCTTTTATTATACATGTCAAGTTTATTATTTGACAACTTATCGAACTTTAAATAAGCAGGTGATGATTATGAAACGTTCCCTTAAGTGGCTTGCTGTATTGACCACGATCGGAATGCTTTTTGTTTTGCTCGGGGGAGCACTTGTAACTAAGACAGAATCAGGCATGGGATGCGGTCGATCCTGGCCGTTATGTAACGGAGAATTTGTTCCGACTGATATTACACCGGAATTAATTATTGAACTTGCACACAGGCTTGTATCAGGCAGTGTCGGTATTATGGTCCTGGCCCTATCAATATGGACATGGAGGTCAATCGGCCATATTCGTGAAACAAAGTTTTTATCTGTATTATCATTTTTCTTTTTGATGCTTCAGGCATTGATTGGCGCTGCAGCCGTGAAATGGGGGCAATCAGATTTTGTATTGGCACTCCATTTCGGCATTTCACTCATCTCATTTGCTGCTGTTCTTTTATTGACCATGCTTATTTTTGAAGTCGATAAAAAATTCCAGGCCGAAAAGCTGGTGATTGATAAAAGAATGAAGTTCCATATCATTGGACTTTCTGTATACAGCTATATGGTCGTATACACAGGTGCTCTAGTAAGACATATGAACGCCAGCCTCGTTTGCAAGGACTGGCCATTATGTACCAGCGAAGGGCCACTGTTACCGACTAATATTTATGAATGGGTCCAGATGGGCCACAGGGCGGCAGCCGGATTCATTTTCATATGGATTGCCTATGTCACCTACCTGGCAATTAAAAATTACAAGGATCAGAAAGTATTATATTGGGGCTGGATTATTTCCTTCATTCTTGTATCCCTTCAGGTAACTGCAGGTGCAATGATCATATTTACAAGACTTAATTTATATGTTGCATTAGCACACGCATTCTTTATCTCTGTACTGTTCGGTGTACTTAGCTACTTTATTTTACTTGTTTCCAGAAGCAAGAAAAATGCAGCTAATATCCAAAAGCATAACCCGGTGGATCTACCGCCAGCAACAGCAAAATAAAAAGCTGCAGCGATTGCTGCAGCTTTTTTTAATTATTATGATCTGAATTTAAATGTGTTCTGCGATACAATCGCAGGCTTTGGATTCGGCTCGGCAGCTTTATCCTTCTTGTATTTCTCTTCATAATTAACAAACATCGATATGTTCACGAGAATTCCAGTAGCTATTGCCAGCTGCAACAATGAAGATCCTCCATAGCTTACAAATGGCAGCGGTACTCCAGTTAACGGAATAACACCGGAAGCTCCACCTAAGTTTATGAAAGACTGAATGCCAATCATGCTGGAAATTCCAATTGCCAGCAGGCTTCCAAACGGGTCCTTGCATCTGAGACCTATAAATATTCCTTTTAAGACAATAAATGCGAGACACACTAATACGAATCCCACTCCGAATATACCAAGTTCTTCAGATATGACAGCAATGATAAAGTCAGTATGCGGTTCTGGCAAATAGCCTAGTTTTTGGACACTTTCACCCAGTCCAAGCCCTTTCAGACCACCAGAACCGATTGCATAATAAGAGTTCGCGAGATGGTATCCCGAATCCTTTTCATCTGTAAAAGGATTGCTGTACGCAGTAAAACGCTCAATTCTCGTTTTTGAGAAAATTTCATCCTGAAGCAAAAGAACTAGCGGGACAAGAAAGACCAATCCGATAAGAATCAGCTTTGAAATATTTCTCAGGTTCATTCCGGAAGAAAAAATAATCGTTGCCGCAATCGCAAAAATGATTGCGGCGGTACCAAAGTCCGGCTGAATCGCTACAAGGATGCATACCAATACCAGATACACTAGAGGAGGCACAACACCTCTATTAAATTCATTTATGTAGGATTGCTTTTTTGCATAAACAGCTGATAGATAAATGATCACGCTTAGCTTAGCAAATTCCGAAGGCTGGACGCTTCTCGCCCCTATTTCGAACCAGCTGAGGGCATTATTCGTTACCTTCCCAAATAGGAATAGAGCACCAAGCCCTCCTAAAATCAAGCCAACCATTGGCAAGAGAATTTTTGTGCTTTTCATCGCTTTATAAGGAAAGAAAGCAGCAAACACAAACAGAATAGCAGATAGAGTTAGATTTAATTTCTGTTTTTGATAAAAGAAATCGCTAGGATAATCATATCGTTGGATGGCAGTGACCATGCTGGCACTGTAAACCATGACAAGTCCGAACAAGCATAGGAGCGTAATTACAATGATCAATGAATAGTCATATGATTTCAGTATTTTTTTTAACATCGTCTCTTCCCCATCTTCTAAGTTGTTTTATCTATTCTACTATAAGTTGAAATATCCTGCCTTAGTTTAAGGAAAAGTTCGTGAAAACTTAAAACATCTTTAAACTATGTCATATGGGAGTAACCAAAATAAGTTGGCCTTTTAGTTTCTTGAACACAATCACAAAAAAACTCAAACAATCGTTTCGGACTGTTTGAGTTTTTATGAATTTATTTTTTTAACGAAGCCTCATGCAGTGCAGAAAGTTCTCTTTCCAATTGGCCAAGAATAACTTTACCGTCCGATTCTTCGATTAAGCCGAGTCTGACTGCAAAATCTATTTCTCTTGATAAGCCGAACATTTGCGTATCCAAAACCTCTTCATAAAGAGGGCATTGAGGCATAGTCAGGTTATCCATTTGCACCTTGATCAGCTTTAAAATTTTATCAGCGTCAGCCTTAAGCAAGGCATGGGCTTTTTCCTGATGGTTTATTATCATATCAGACGCCAACTTGATCCCCCCGTTTCCGAGCGATTACCCGATCCTATCTTTAAATTTTACCCTTAAGCAACCAAAAATGCAAGAATATTAAGGATTCAGAAATTATTGGATAGAGGCCGGAATCCCTGCCAGAATGACAATTTTCCAATTTATCGATATACTAAGGAAAGAAGATGTCTAATAGCAGGAGGAACATCATGGAATCTATTATCCCTATTAAAGGCAAAGTGAAATACAAAATCACATTAGATCCGGGAGTCTGGATTTTTGACGATCGAAAAGTGGATTTGAATACATATTTCCAACAAGAACAATTACAAAACAGCGATCTTGAAGAGTATACTAAGTCCATTTCGAAGCATTGGGACCGAGAAATTATGGAAGGGGCTGTCTATCCCCCAACTTTAAAAACAGAAGTCAAGTTTCAAAAGGAAAAGGTGCTGACAGGTACCTTTGGCATTCCATTTAAGCCATTTCTTGATAATGCTGAGCCTGAATCTGATGCGAAGCATATTCTCATTGAATGCGGCATGGGGGAGGTTAAACTTCCTTTATCAGAAGCTTATAGTCTCATTTTGGGATTTTCAAAAGACGGTAAGCCATTAAGGGATGATGGTCCCTTGCATGTTTACTATCAAGACGGCTCAAATTCGGGAAATCCAATCAAAAAAGTGACTGGATTTACTGTTAAATAATATGTATGGGTTACTCGAACGGGCATCTTTAGTGATGCCCGTTTTTTATTGAAGCTCATTGCAAACCTGTTTCTGTTTATTGAGGTGTTACTACTACGGAAATAGTTGTGATATTTATTTAAGCAAATCTGCAGCAAGCTGTGCGAGAGCGGACCTCTCACCTTTCACGAGCTTAACATGGCCAGCGATCTGCTGGTCTTTAAATTTTTCAACCACATAAGTAAGTCCATTATTGTAAGCATCCAAGTATGGGTGGTCGATTTGCTCTGGATCTCCCATCAGCACAATTTTGCTTCTTTCCCCTACCCTTGTAAGAATCGTCTTCACTTCATGTTTAGTCAGATTCTGTGCTTCGTCTATAATAATGAATTGATCAGGAATACTCCTGCCTCTGATGTAGGTTAATGCTTCCACTTCGATAGATCCCATTCCAGCAAGGATGGCATCAAGTTCTCCAGGCTTTTTGGTATTGAATAAATACTCCAGATTATCATAAATCGGCTGCATCCACGGTCTTAGCTTTTCCTCTTTCTCACCAGGAAGGAAACCTAAATCCTTCCCAACAGGCACTATAGGACGGGCCACAAGCAGCTTTTTAAAGATGCCGAGATCTTCCGTCTGCATAAGGCCAGATGCCAGTGCGAGCAGGGTTTTACCTGTCCCCGCACGCCCTATGAGCGTGATAAGAGGCAAGTCTTTTCGTAATAGTAACTCTAATGCCATAATTTGTTGTACATTTCTTGGTCTGATTCCCCAAATATGCTTCCCTTCATGCTCAAAAACCAGTTTCTTCACTTTTTTCTTCTTGCTGTCCACCATGCCAATTGCTGATGCCGAACTCCCGAGAATATCCTTCATGATTAAAAATTGATTTGGGTATACAAAATTTTGACCATTCAAATCTGATATATCTATTTCTCCCTTTTCATAAAACCGATTAAGAACCGCAATTTCCAGATATACCTCTGCGTAGCCCGAGTACTGATGATTTATTTCTACTACCCGATCGCTCAGGAAGTCTTCTGCGAGCAGCCCGATGGCATCCGCTTTCACCCTCACCAGTGCATCCTTGCTGACTAGGATTACCTGACGGCCATCTTCCTTTGTTTGCTCTTCAAGGCTTAAGTTCTTAGCTACAGCCAGTATTCTGTTATCATTTGTTTTTTCCACAAATATTTCCTGGAGCTGATGGAACGAGCGGTGATTAAGCTCTATCCGAAGAGTGCCTCCTCCTTCAAGATTAATCTTTTCATGCAATTTTCCTGTGTCCCTCATCCCATCTATAAGCCTTGAAACCTGGCGAGCATTACGCCCTATCTCATCCATATATCTTTTCTTCGAATCAACTTCCTCCAGCACAACAGCAGGTATGACAACTTCATTATCTTGAAAAGAGAAAATAGCATGCGGATCCTGTAATAAAACGTTTGTATCCAGTACGTATATTTTACTCAAATTGATGCCTCCCGCCTTCTTGATCTCGACGCTGGCGCCTTGACAGCCTTGGCCGTGACTTTTGTAAAATATATGACTTCTTGTATAAAGATAGAAGATATTTTGCACAATAACCACTGAGGATTTCTTTTATCCAGCATCCTTCCGCGCTTTTTTTCCAGTTAGCTATGTAATAAGCGGTCGATGCATTTTACAGAGGATTTTTTGGCATGTATTTTAGATTGATAAACGTTCTATTAGTTTCCATCAAAAAATCAGCAATGATTTAATATTTTTATGACCGGAGGGGTTAAGATGATTAGATTGCTTGCCGTTTTGTCATTAATATTATTTATGAGCGCATGTAATGCCCTGAACAATGCAAATGAGGATGACAAGAATCACAAAGTCAAAGTCCAAAACACCGCTATACAACAGGTTGACCGCAAGTCCGGTCAGCAAATATCAAAACATCTCGTAGGACTGACGACCCGCGTGCCCAATGTAGATGATGCAACGGCAGTCGTGATTGGAAGGTACGCAATCGTGGGGATTGATGTCAATGACAAAATGGAAAGATCAGAGGTTGACACTGTTAAATACACCGTTGCTGAAACCTTAAGAAAAGATCCTCACGGAGCACGTGCGGTTGTAGTAGCTGACCCAGATGTCACGGCAAGGCTAAAAGAAATTTCAGCAGATATCAAAAAAGGAAAACCAATCCAGGGCATCATGAATGAACTTTCCGACATAACCGGTAGAGTAATGCCCGAGGTACCAGCTGACATGATTGAGCCACAAACAAAGAGTCCAACCGAAGATCCTAAAAATAAACTTAGCGACAAAGAAAAGAAAAAACTTGAAAAGAATCAGGAGCAGGAATCAAATTATCATAAATAGATGGATTTATGGGAATTAATTATCCATTAATGAAAGAGATACACATATGAAAGCTTGACATCGCTTGCTAATAAATGAGTCTACACCTGCACAATGGTCAATTGCATTGTACCGCCTACTCAGTATACCAAGTCGCCGTATGGTTCCCAGGAATAATCGCTGCTGCAAATCCATAAAAAAAACTTAGTCATTTACGACTAAGCTTCAGCTTGTCGGCAAAGATACAGGTCACAGATCAGCATTTGAAAACCTGTTGATTGGAGTGGAAGGCGCGCAGACTCCTGCGGGCTCAGCTGGACAGGTGAGACCCCGCAGGAGCGAAG
Source organism: Mesobacillus sp. (assembly GCF_049588175.1). Classification (GTDB taxonomy): domain Bacteria; phylum Bacillota; class Bacilli; order Bacillales; family Cytobacillaceae; genus Mesobacillus. The sequence continues at coordinate 5,073 of NZ_JBAVFI010000293.1, read as the reverse complement.
CGACGAGGAGGCTCAGCGCCAGCCCCTAGAAGAATTTGCTTATGAAAAAGCCGGCAGTTGGGCTTTTTCATAATTCTTCCGCGGAAAGCGAAGCGCCTGGAACGGAAATCAACAGACCTGTTTTATTTACCAACTAAGATAAAAAAACTGTAGACAAGCTCGCATTTATCGAGTTTGTCTACAGTCTGAAGCTTAGTCATTTACGACTAAGCTTTTCTCATTGCATCCATAACCTGCTTATCCAAACGGGCAGCTGCATCTTTATCATATGTTTTGTCATATTGCGGTTCTGCGACAATTTTTGATCCGTAAAACATAACATCCCTTACTTCACGGACTTTAATTTCCACCAGAGCAAGCTTCAACGGAACATCTTCTAGCTTCTCTTGCTTCACATTTGCTTCCCCGCTGATTGAATATGTAGATTCATTTGCGATTAAGTTGATCACCGCTTTATCATTGCTTTTAATATTTTCGATGATGCGGGAACGGTTATCTACTGCAAAGTAAATGGTTTGCTCATCCTTTGCCAGCACCCATGAAATCGCACTTACATTCGGACCGCCTGTTTCATGGTCGACTGTCGCCAATGTAACGAAACGTTCTTTTTGCAGTTCATCAAATAAAGCTTTTATCAGTTTAGGTTCAACTTGATTTGCCATATACACCCTCCTTAAACTATCATAATAGTACTACGAACCCTTACACAGGGCAAATCAAACGATTTTTCACTTTTTAGACTAAAAACAATGATATACTATAATATAATCCAATTCGAAACATGCTATGTATGATTATTATTGATAAGAGGTGTGGTAATGAGAGTAAAATGTGTTCTATGCGATAAAATTGAAACAATCAATAGCGATACCCTTCAGGCAAAACGGCTCCGGAATCGTCCGATCCATACATATATGTGCATTTCCTGTGATGAAAGGATTGCCGAAAAAACCAAGCTCAGACTGGCTACCGGCAATTTCCGCCTCTACCGTTCACGTGTCGAAAAAGACGACTGGTAAAAGCCTTCCCCTCTCCATAACTGTGTGAAGTGACTAAAATGAAAAATCCGCCTTTTCAAGGCGGATTTTTTTTAGTCTTTTTCAGGGTAATTCACGTATTTGTCAGGCTCCTGCCTGATTTGATCTAGCATTACTTCAATTAGGTCCCGTGGAAAACGATACTCCTTCGATTGGCCTTCCTGTACCACTGTTACATAGTACATGATAGCATCGCGTTTCATCTCATGCGACTCTACGTTGTGTTCTTCAGCAAGAATTTTTTCGAACAGCTGAGTAGTTTCAACCGCAGCAGTGTCGTCCGGCCGGGCATCACTGACAATTTTAATTGTCAGCCAATTATAGATAGCATCCTGGAGTGATTTCATATTGCCAACTCCTATTTCGCATTCATTTCTTCTTTTTTATGCTGGCGCAGCCTCATTTTATAAATGATCAGGATTAACACTGCAGCGACAAGACCCTCAGCAATCGGAAGAAATATAGCAAGGAAGGTAAGGACGGTAGAGCCAAGTGACAAGAATGCATAAATTAAAATATTTTTGAGCAATGGCAGTTTTTGAGCAAAGCCGAGTTTATAAACGACAATGCTTAACGCTACAATTGTAAGATACAGCAGCCACATGCCAACGGTCGGGTTCTCATCGACTCTAAAAAGTGCTGCAAAAAATGATAATCTCTGGCTTACGTCCATACCTCTTCCCCCTACTTAAGCTTAAATCTCAGCAAACTTTTTCTTCTTCGCTTGTCTTTCACGTTCATTTTTATCAAGAATCTTTTTGCGAAGGCGAATAGACTCAGGTGTTACTTCACAATACTCATCATCATTCAAGTACTCTAATGACTCTTCAAGAGTCATGATTCTTGGCTTTTTGATGACAGAAGTCTGATCCTTATTTGCAGAACGAATATTCGTTGCTGCCTTTACCTTCGTGACATTTACAGTAATATCGTTTTCACGAGTGTGTTCGCCCACGATCATGCCTTCATAAATTTCTGTACCTGGCTCAACGAAAATTGTTCCACGGTCTTCAACCTGCATGATTCCATAAGTAGAAGCTTTTCCAGACTCCATTGATACAAGAACACCCTGGCGGCGTCCGCCTACCTGTCCTTGAAGCATCGGCTGGTAGCTGTCGAATGTGTGGTTAATGATACCATATCCACGAGTTAAAGTTAAAAATTCTGTTGTATATCCAATAAGTCCACGTGCAGGAACATTGAAAATCAAACGAACCTGGCCGCTTCCATTATTGATCATGTCGAGCATTTCACCTTTACGTGCACCGATTGACTCCATAACAGCTCCTGTGTTTTCCTCTGGAACATCGATTTGTACGCGTTCAACTGGCTCGCATCTTACACCGTCAACATCTCTAACAATAACTTCAGGTTTTGATACTTGAAGCTCGTAACCTTCACGACGCATATTTTCAATTAAGATCGATAGGTGAAGTTCCCCACGACCAGAAACGATCCATGCATCAGGAGAATCTGTGTTATCAACCCTTAAGCTTACATCTGTTTGAAGCTGAGCACGAAGTCTTTCTTCGATCTTCCTTGAAGTTAAGTATTTACCTTCTCTGCCGGCAAACGGACTATTGTTAACAAGGAACGTCATTTGAAGTGTTGGCTCATCGATTCGTAATACCGGAAGTGCATCTTGTTGGTCAAATGGACAAACTGTTTCACCAACGTTTATATCTTCCATTCCGGATAAAGCAATCAAATCTCCAGCATAAGCTACTTCTACTTCCTGGCGCTTCAAACCAAAGAAACCGAAAATTTTCGTTACACGGAACTGTTTAACAGATCCATCCAATTTCATAAGTGCAACCTGTTGGCCAACTTTCATTGTACCGCGGAATACACGGCCAATTCCGATTCTGCCAACATAGTCATTGTAATCAAGAAGCGCAACTTGGAATTGAAGTGGCTCTTCGCGATTATCAACTGGCGCTGGAATGTGTTCGATGATTGACTCATAAAGTGACTGCATGTTTTCATCCTGTTTTTCCGGATTTAAGCTTGCAGTACCATTAATCGCTGAAGCGTAGACAACTGGGAATTCAAGCTGGTCTTCATCTGCTCCAAGTTCAATGAACAAATCAATTACTTCATCCACTACTTCCTGGGGACGAGCGAAATCACGGTCAATCTTGTTAACAACAACAATCGGCGTCAAATGCTGTTCAAGCGCTTTTTTCAAAACAAAGCGAGTCTGTGGCATACAACCTTCATATGCATCGACTACCAATAATACGCCATCAACCATCTTCATGATACGTTCAACTTCACCGCCAAAGTCGGCGTGGCCAGGAGTATCAAGGATGTTGATGCGGTTATCCTTATATTGAATTGCTGTATTTTTCGCAAGAATGGTAATACCGCGTTCTCTTTCTAAATCATTTGAATCCATTGCACGTTCTTCGACATGCTCATTTGTACGGAATGTACCAGATTGCTTCAGAAGCTGGTCAACCAACGTTGTTTTACCATGGTCAACGTGGGCAATAATTGCTATATTTCTAATATCTTCTCTTAATTTCAAAAAAGTCACCCTGCCTTTAATATCGTAATTTATCTATTGGCTTTTTTCACAACCTACATATTATAACATAATTTGTGTAGAAACCTAAAAGCATTTTAATGTACAATTAAATATATTATTATTTGCAACCAAATGTCGAATGGGGGAACTACCTTGAAGCAAATAAAATGGCCATTATTATTTTTCGCTTTTGCAGCCACTTCATGCATGATTGGCATAGGAATCGCCATAGGGGAACGGAGTGTTATGGGAGTAATTGCCTGTATTATTGCTCTAGTAATTGTCATGGGTTTCGGTTTCAAAAAGAAAAAGAAGATGAGGGAAGCAGGAGAGCTTTGATCCTCCGATACAATTTAAATATAAAAGCCGGCTGCAACCCAGCCGGCTAATCAAGCGGGCGAACCATGACCAAAAAGGTTTCGCCTTTATTTTTTTCTGATTTAAATTGTTCGAATCCACAATCACTAAGAAAGTTTGACCATTCATATTCATCTATTGGCACTCCCGCGAATAGTGCCCTATGGCCTTTCTCTTTCAAATCTGCAGCAAGCTGATTCAAGATCGAAGCAGCAATCCCTTTTCGTCTTTCCGAGGCTTTGACCAGTATAGTTCCAATCCAGGCTTTGTTGTTTGATGGAGATGACACCAAGTGGTATGTGATTGCAACTGGAGAACCTTCCCACTCCCAAATCCGCCACTCACCATCTAATTCATCATATTGATTCATATAATGGCTTAGCTCAGCACCCTGCAATTCATTTCCCTGCCATTTTCCACTTGCTGAAATTACTTCTTGAAAAAAAGTGAGATCTGTTTTCTGGAATGCCCTCCACCTCACTTTTACCATTTTCCATCCTTAAGATAATTTTTTAATATATCTCCATGAAGTCCCGGTTTCGAAACGAACAAAGAATTTTCCTGCAGCATATCGAATTCTTCTCCTCTGAGAGTAGTAGCTTTTCCGCCAAGCTCTTGAATCATGATGATGCCTGCGGCAATATCCCATGGTGCCAGTCTTGGAGTGAGGTATGCATCTATTCTTCCAGTCGCTACATATACCATTTCCATTGCAGCGGAGCCATATGACCGAGTTCCGCGTACATCTTTGACAAGAGGTATGAGTAATTCATGGTTAATTCGCTTATTAGGAGTCACCCAAGTTGCATTCAGGGCAATGATGGATTCATTCACTTTAGAAGGCTCAAGGTTTGGGATTGAGTTCTCATTCAAATAAACACCATTTCCTTTGATGCAGTGGTACAGTTCATCGTGAACCACATCATAAATCAAGCCGATTATTCCTTCACCGTCTATATAAATCCCAATGGAAATCGCAAAGTTACGCTGCTGATGGACAAAATTCATTGTGCCATCTATCGGGTCAATAATCCAGACTACTCCTGAAAGGTCGGTTACCTTATCACCGTAGCCTTCCTCCCCCAAAATACGGTGGTCTGGGAAAGTTCCATTGATTTTCTCGATGAAATATTTCTCTGTCCCTTTGTC
>NZ_JBAVFI010000292.1:0-2198 GCF_049588175.1 Mesobacillus sp. | reverse complement strand
TCAAAAAAAGGGCGTTAATCCATCTTGGATCAACGCTCGCGTTACTTTAAAACTTTTTCACATACGATACTCGATACTCACCTGAAAATATCGTGTCATAAAAGCTAATTATTTAAATTAGTGATTTTAAAAACTGCCTGTTCAGCGGACAAGAGTGCACCTTCAAGATGTCCTCCATATTGTGAATCCGACTCTGTACCAGCAAAAATGATTTTCTTTTCCCATACTCCTGCTTTGGGTGGTTGTCCATAACGCGGAAAATCTCTAAGCGGCTCCAAGTCTTCCTCAACAGCCGTTTCGGAATCTCTGGACCAATCCTTGAAAAGGATAGCTCTTACGTTTTGGGCGGAGGTTCCAAAGAGCCTGACCAATTGATCAATGATCAAATTTGAAATTTTACCCTCCCCCAATTCTTGCCGTGTTTTCGCTGGCATTCCGAAGAAACCAAATAAGGCACCAGATCCTGTTTCAGGAGAAGCATCATGGATTTCTTGTAAGGGTCCAACCCAGCTCGTTGCGAATCCAGAGAGTCCTGATTCCCTCCAAAAGGGACGATCATAAATTGCAACGGCCTTGGCCTGTCCTGCCATCCATGTAGGTTTGCTTACTAGATCAGTCATAATATCGGGAGGGAGAGAAGGAGAGAATTCAATATGACGTGCCACAATTCGAGGCGGCAATGCCAGGATAACAGCACTGGCCGAAACTTTTTTTCTCTTGCCATCAGCAAGGTCTGCTTCAACCGTGATCGCACCGACTTCATCCAGTCGAATGGCAGTAACTCGTGATTCTAGCTCGACTACCCCTGAGGGAATAGTATCTGCTACAGCATCTATAAGGGACTGCACACCTCCTACGATACGAATCGACTTTTCACCCGAATTTTCTGGTATTACATAACGCTCGGGTGCTTCGTTTGGGGATCGTTCTGAAAGCATTGCCCCTTTGTTGTACTGAACGAAAGTTCCTAAATTCAGTTCTCTAACAAGATTGGTGATAGTGCTCTCATACTGCGGCCAGAACCATGTCGGCCCAAGATCAAATTTGCCTGGAGCAGGTCTGTCCGGCTCAGAAATGCTCAAGACCCTGCCGCCAATCCTATCTCTAGCTTCCAGAACCATACATTCGATCCCCTGGGCACTGAGTAGAGACGCAGCCCGAAGGCCACTTAAACCCGCACCAACTATGACTACAGGATTGTTCATATTCTTTCCTCCTTCGACCCTTGGGTAGGATGTATAAATGGACATATGAAAGAGCATTGTTTATATTGCTCTCTTCTAAATAAGCTTTCCGTCTGTAACCATTAAAATAAAGAGACCAATATCTGAACACAGGCAGAACTGTTAATTGTATTTAATTAACGATTGAAAACCGAGTGTCTTAGCCTCATTGACGCTGTCAAAAGGAAAACCTCCGCTTCAATTATGATTGCACTAATCATAACAAGGAACACGCATCCCAGGCAATTTCTTCAAAAAATCATTGTCTACCTTTTCATAGAAAGGTTATTATAATCATAATTTACTGGATAGAAAATGGAGGGTCATATGGAAATAAAAATTGATAACCTAACAAAACATGAAGTCATTTCCCTGATCAACGAACACCTGCATGGGATGACGCTTCACTCACCGCCAGAAAGCATCCATGCCTTGGGACTGGAGAAGCTTAAAAAACCCGAGATTACCTTCTGGACAGCATGGGATGGCGAGCGGCTGATGGGCTGCGGTGCTTTGAAGGAACTTGACCCCCAGCACGGGGAACTCAAATCCATGAGGACCGCCACCACCCATCTCCGAAAAGGCGTCGCGCAAAGAATACTCGAACACATCATCAAAGAAGCACAGCTTCGCGGTTATACGAGACTTAGTCTCGAAACAGGCTCAATGGAGGCTTTCACACCCGCCAGGAAGCTCTATGAAAAATATGGCTTCCACTACTGCCCGCCGTTTGGCGACTATGCAGAAGACCCGAATAGTGTATTTATGACGAAGACTTTGTAAAAAGACGACTACCAATAATTCGATTTTAAAGTACTAAATCGTAATTAGGGACAAAAATAACAATTGAATTTTCTCCGCAATTACCGAGTAAATCAGTGCAGAAAAACGCTCAGAGAATAAGCTCTCTGAGCGTTTATATATTATTTGTTATTGAACGTTAGCACCCGTTAGTGAATTATTCATTTAGGAGTA
>NZ_JBAVFI010000291.1:0-1679 GCF_049588175.1 Mesobacillus sp. | reverse complement strand
TTTGAATTCTGAATCAATACAGCATATTTGAATTTTTTAAGCGTGCCTTCTTTAATTCCCTTATTCATAAAGATAGTGGCGTCTGAATAAGGTGTATGCTCTAATCCAGTTTAAACAATGACACACACTTACATGTGTAAATTGGAAAAAATTTCACATGTCACTCTTTACTTTTTCAGAATCAATTAAAAGAGTGTTTTCAATTTTCCCTTTTCTATCCTTTAATGATCCAATGGAGTTTTTGGTTTCAATAATGCTGTTATCCTCATATGGAAGATATTGAATGATTTCAGTCCATAAATGATTGGTGGTTTTATCGGATGGCTGCGTTTGCAAAGTCATATTATATTCATGGTCACAGCTGCGATGAAGAGTGTGTTTTTTTCGTTTTCTTGCATTGAACCACATAACCGTCTTCATTATCCCACCCCAAATGCCTGTAAAACTTTCGTTAGCAATGGGGCTGCTTATAAATTGGTAAAAGAATAATTTATCGCCATTGTCATATTGAACTTCAGATTTTACTGAAGTTGAGAAGTGGACATCTCCTGAAAGCAAAACACAGTAGCTTGGCTTCCATTTGCTGACCGTGCTTAAAAATTCACTGAGCCCTTTTCCGTTGTATTTCCATGAATCAAAATCAAAGGATGTCTGGACCGGAATACCAAGCACTTTAAAGGGATAAACATATTTGTGTAGGAAGGATTCTATTAATCCCATCCCATAAACCGGTGATGGAGAGACTATATTCAGCGGTGTATTTTTCCTCCAGCCGCTTTCCTTAAGTTTCTCAGTGATGTGGTCCCATGCTTCAATGCTGATCAGAAAAGGAGTCCGAGTGGTTTCCTCTATGATGTTCACAAGCTTAACCGGCTTAGGCCGCGGGTCAAACTCCCGTTGTGTACGGGTGTCAAGGAAAACCGTTTTTGGAATAGTCGGGGCGACAAAGTGCCAGGAATGGAACCCGGATAATAAATCGATCCCAGCTTGATAATCATCGGACAGAACATCATTTGCTTCGATATATTTACGGATGGTTTTCAAAAAAGTGCGATCAAAGCTTTCGGGATCATTCCCCCAACCCTGAAAAAGCCAATAGGCAGCCATGCCATTTGTTACAATATGCCGGCCTAAAGGAGAATGGCTGACGGATTCAGTCCAATCCTGCGATATATTCCAGTCATCTGTTATGTCGTGATCATCAAAAATCATATAGGTTGCCGTGTTAGCCATTACCCTTCTTGCGGCAGCAACAGAAGGAATAAAATTTCTCAGATGATCAAGCTGCTCTTCATATCTCGCTTCTAGTTTTTTGAGCTCTTTCTTACGTATTTTCTCATCACGCTCAAATTTAAGATGCAGCATTCCGCGATCGTTAACCTGCTGAAAAGGGAGCAGAAGTTCATTTTCCTGTACATAATGCCAAAGGTCAGGATTCCATACCATTAAATACATTGCGGCATATTCGTCGAAAGAGATTAAATGATTATCTCCATTTCTAGTCGTGAATTTAGCCAGGTGTTCAATCAGATATTGACGGCCATTAACCTTTTTCAGTCGAGGAGAGAGTGAATCACTTAGCAAGCTTCCATCATGAAGGGAAGCTTGTTCGCTACCGGACAACTGTTGACCAATACTAGTTAAAATAGGGATGAGCGGGTCTGCTACATCATCGGCAT
>NZ_JBAVFI010000290.1:0-10955 GCF_049588175.1 Mesobacillus sp. | reverse complement strand
CTCTTGCCTAATAAGGCAAGAGGGTAAACGACTGGTTCATATGCAGCAAAGCATGAAGGCATGCCTGTTGCAAATCCGTTTCCTTCTCAGCCTCACGGGACTGTCTTTAAAGGACTTATTAAACTATAGTCATCTTAAGATAATTGTAGAACTTTGTCAATGATTTTCTCTTATATCATTTAAAAGCTCTTCGAAATAAGCTGGCAGCGGGGCCTCAAATTCGATGTACTCACCAGTTCTTGGGTGATCAAAGCCCAGGAGTCCCGCATGAAGAGCCTGTCCCCCGATATCAAGAGTCTTTTTAGGTCCGTATTTCGGGTCCCCTGCAAGCGGATATCCAATATATTTCATATGGACGCGGATCTGGTGTGTACGTCCAGTCTCAAGCTGGCATTCCACAAATGTGAAATCCTTGAAACGCTCCAATACGTTAAAATGAGTAACGGCATGCTTACCATTATCAACAACCGTCATGCTCTGGCGGTCTTTCGTATCCCTGCCAAGCGGAGCGTCGATCGTACCAAAATCATGCTGGATGTTGCCATGTACGAGTGCCTTGTATTTCCTGGTTACAGTCTTGGCAACAAGCTGGTTTACGAGGCTTTCATGAGCTAAATCATTTTTGGCAACCATAAGCAAACCTGAAGTATCCTTATCGATTCTGTGGACAATTCCCGGACGCAGGACGCCATTGATCCCTGATAAATCCTTGCAGTGTGCCATCAAGCCATTTACTAACGTTCCTGTCAAATGCCCTGGAGCAGGGTGAACGACCATTCCCTTAGGCTTGTTCACAACAAGGACATCTTGATCCTCATAAAAAATCTCAAGATTCATTTCTTCAGGTACGACATCCAACGCTTCTGGTTCAGGAATGCTGATTACAAGCCTGTCCTCAAAGCTGCATTTATAATTTGTTTTTACCGGAGCACCGTTAACAAGGACATTGCCCTCCTTGATCCATTGCTGCACCTGGCTTCTTGACCATTCAGGATCAAGCGTTGATATTACTTTATCTATTCTGTCACCAGCTTGGGTATCACTGATGATGTGTTCCATTTTCTCCATAAGCTTTTCTTTTCGCCTCTCTCTCTTCCCTGATCATATCAATCATCAGCAAACCTACACCTATAACAAGTGCAGAATCAGCTATATTGAAAATAGGGAAATCATACCCAAAAATATAGGTATTGATAAAATCAACAACTTCTTTTCGGAACAGCCTGTCTAGAAAGTTCCCGATCGCTCCACCCAGCATGAAGCCAAGTGAAACACCTAGCAAGAGCTTTCCTTTAGCTGCTTTCTGAATATAAATGACAAGGCCAACAATTACTACGATGGTTATGACATAAAAAAACCACATTTGACCCTGCAGGATTCCCCATGCTGCACCACGATTGCGGTGAGAGGTGATGTAAAAAAAGTTTTCAATAACTTGGATGCTATCACCAAGTTCCATGTTTTTAACGATCATCCATTTTGTCAGCTGGTCAAGCAAAATAACAAAAAGTGCAATTATGTAATAAAACACAAAGGTAACCTCCACATTCACAGCAATTCATTACCTTTGCATTTTAGCACACATATGACGAAAACGACAGATATTCTATAGGACTGGTAATGATTATGGATGTTAACTAATCCTAAAATTACATTTTTTAGAACTGCAGAAAGAAATCATACCCCCTTATATGGAGGTGGAGGTTTTTAAGAATAAAGCGGCTTGCGGCAATATTGTTCCAACTGGGCAATTTCATATGATGATTTTGCTGTAGGTATACTTTGCAAAATCTCTAGCGGCAAAATCTCACCGGATATCTCACATTTTCCATACTCACCATTTTCAATTTTCTGAAGCGCCGAATCGATATCATCAAGTTCAGCATTGATATACTGCAAGATCCTTTCATTGGTGTTTTCAGAATTCAGGTACGCTAACAGTTCTGTTTTCGTTTCACGGAGTTCATTGTAAATGTAATCAAGATTACCTTCCATATATCTGCCCCCGTTCCTGTTTACAGCTATTATTTCCCCAAGGATAATGCTGACTCAGGAAAACTTTTTACATGTACTGCAGGAATTCCCGAAGGTGGAAGATATTTGTTTGTTCAAGGTATTCTAAAAATGGTTGAGTGTTTTGACTTAGGGTTTTATGCCTTTTTTAGTAAGTTGGTTCAGTTTTTATTTACCTTTTTCATGTAGAGATCTTTTCTGAAGGCTTTGTTAAACTTGTCTGTTGATTTCCGCTCCAAGCACTCGCTTTCTGGGAAGAATTACGAAAAAGACATTCGTAAAAAAAGCTCCGGGCAAGCCCGGAGCTTTAATCATTCTAATAATTTTCTTTAACTACAGTTGCGCATCGTGGGCAAAGTGTTGGATGATCCTCGACCTGGCCTACTTCAGGAGTGACAACCCAGCATCTTTCACATGTTTCGCCTTCAGCTTTAGTTACAGCGATAGCTGCATTTTCTAGCTTAATTGCGTTCTCAGGTGCCTGGTCGTAGCTGCCTGCCACTTCAAAACCTGAAACGATGAATAGCTGGCTCAGATTTTCAGAAATGGAGTCTAGAAGCTCCTTAGTGTTGTCATTAACATATAAAGAAACCTTTGCTGTCAATGACTTGCCAATTACTTTCTCATTCCTTGCTTCTTCAAGTGCTTTGAGAACATCATCACGAAGCTTCATGAATGCATTCCACTTTGTTTCAAGTGCCTTTGCATTCGGAATTTCTTTATATTCTGGCATATCAGTCAGCTGGACACTTTCTTCCTTAGCAGAAGGAATAAATGCCCAAACCTCATCAGCTGTATGCGAAAGAATTGGTGCAGTCAGCTTAACCAGTGCAAGCAAGCTCTCGTGCAATACAGTTTGGATCGCGCGTCTCTCAGTGTTATCAGCGGCTTCAATGTAAAGTACATCTTTCGCGAAATCCAAATAGAAAGCACTTAAATCTAGTGTGCAGAAATTGTTCACCGCATGGTAAACGCCTGCAAACTCGTAGTTATCATAAGCATTCCGTACATATTTAATTAATTTATTAAGCTTAACCATCATAAATTGGTCCACTTCGCGAAGCTGCTCAAACGGCACCGCATCTGTTTCTGGGTTGAAATCAGACAAATTGCCAAGCAAGAATCTAAAAGTATTCCGGATTTTTCTGTACACTTCAGCAACCTGTTTAAGGATTGCATCCGATACACGAACGTCTGACTGATAGTCTACAGAAGCAACCCATAAGCGAAGAATATCTGCACCAAGCTGATTCATGACCTTTGAAGGTACTACGACGTTTCCGATGGATTTACTCATTTTGCGGCCTTCGCCATCAAGAGCAAAACCATGGCTCAAGACTCCCTTGTATGGCGCTTTGCCAGTTACTGCTACAGCTGTAGAAAGTGATGAATTAAACCAGCCGCGATATTGGTCAGAACCTTCAAGATAAAGGTCTGCTGGACGCTGGAGGTCATCTCGCTCTAAAAGCACTGCCTGATGTGAAGAACCGGAATCAAACCAAACATCCATGATGTCTGTTTCCTTTGTGAAAGTTCCGTTAGGGCTTCCAGGGTGGCTGAAGCCTTCAGGAAGCAGGTCCTTCGCATCCTTTTCAAACCAGATATTTGAGCCTTGCTCACGGAATAGATTTGAAACATGGTCAATTGTTTCATCAGTAATGATCGCTTCGCCATTTTCTGCATAGAAAACCGGAATTGGAACACCCCATGCACGTTGTCTTGAGATACACCAGTCACCGCGATCGCGTACCATATTGAATAATCTTGTCTCTCCCCATGCTGGAACCCATTTCGTTTCTTCAACAGCCTGAAGCAGCTCATTTCGGAAATCTTTAATGGATGCGAACCACTGAGCAGTCGCACGGAAGATTACTGGCTTCTTCGTTCTCCAGTCATGTGGATATGAATGTTTAATAAAAGAAAGTTTTAGCAACGCGCCAACTTCTTCAAGCTTTTCTGTGATTGGCTTGTTAGCTTCATCATAAAATAAACCTTCGAAGCCTTCCGCTTCTGCAGTCATAACACCCTTATCATCTACAGGGCATAGAACCTCTAGACCATACTTTTGACCAACATAGAAGTCATCCTCCCCGTGGCCAGGAGCAGTGTGTACGCAGCCGGTACCAGCATCCGTCGTAACGTGCTCACCAAGCATAACGAGTGAGTCTCGATCATATAAAGGATGGCTTGCCAGAATGCCTTCAAGCTCTTTACCGACAACCTTTTTATCGATTACTGGATTTTCCCAGCCGATTTCGTTCGAAACTGCTTCTAGCAATGCTTCAGCAACAAGGAACTTTCTTTCGTTTGCTTCAACCACTACGTATGAAAGGTCTGGGTGGACAGAAATTCCTAGGTTTGCTGGAATTGTCCATGGTGTTGTTGTCCAGATAACAATTTCCGTCTCCTGATCAAGGACGCCCTTTCCATCCTTTACTTTAAAGCCAACATAGATGGATGCAGAACGCTTATCCTGGTACTCGATTTCCGCTTCAGCCAAAGCAGATTCACTAGAAGGTGACCAGTAAACAGGTTTCTTGCCTTTATAGATATATCCCTTCTTAGCCATCTCACCGAAGACCTTGATCTGTTGTGCTTCATATTCTGGCTTTAATGTGATGTATGGATTTTCCCAATCGCCTCTTACACCAAGGCGCTTAAATTGCTCGCGCTGGTTGTTGACCTGCTGGTAGGCATACTCTTCACAGAGCTTCCTGAATTCAGCGACAGTCATTTCTTTACGCTTTACACCTTTGTTGGTAAGCGCCTGTTCAATTGGTAAACCATGTGTATCCCATCCAGGTACATATGGTGAACAAAAACCGCTCAATGACTTGTAACGCACGATGAAATCTTTAAGAATTTTATTCAATGCATGGCCCATATGGATGTCTCCATTTGCATATGGCGGTCCATCATGCAGGATGAACAGCGGACGGTCTGCCGTGTGTTTCTGCACTTTTTCGTAAATATTCATTTCTTCCCATTTTGCCTGGATTTCCGGTTCCCTGTTCGGAAGGTTTCCGCGCATTGGAAATTCGGTCTTCGGCATAAGCAAAGTATCTTTGTACTCCATTAAATTAATCCTCCCTATTCTTTACCCTGGCAATCATGATAGCGATGTTCAGGAAAATAAAAAAAACCTCCTCATCCCTGAAAAGGGACGAGAAGGTTTATTCCCGCGGTACCACCCTAAATAGACAAGAATGAATCATTCATTCTGTCCTCTTAGCATTCTTAACGCGAATGTCACGCCTGCGCTTACTTATTCTGGTCGAATGTTCAGCTCGGAACTAAAGGGTGATTTTCAGGCTACTCGCTCGCAATGGGCTTCCACCTTCCCCATTTCGCTTTTGGCAAGCATTTGAACAGCCGTACTGTCCCTATCATCGTTTCTTTCATGTATTGCACTTTGTTATGAAATTATATGCGAAATGACCCGCTTGCGTCAAGCCAGTGAATCTTCTTCTTCTCTCTGTGCAGTCTTTAATTCAGTTGAATCAAGTTCGTATTCCAGCAAGTGGTCCCAGTCATCTGTGTTCAGCATATCAAGCTGCGCTTCGATCAGCATCTTGAACCTGGTACGGAATACCTTGGACTGCTTCTTTAATTCTTCTATTTCCAACGCGATTTTACGCGCCTTGGATAATGATTCATTGATGATCCTGTCAGCATTCTTCTCTGCTTCCTTAACGATCAGCTTTGCCTCTTTTTGCGCGTTGCGGCGAACTTCTTCTCCGGCTTCCTGGGCAATTACGATTGATTTATTGAGGGTTTCCTCAATATTCGTAAAATGGCCGAGCCTGGAATTCATTTCGTTGAGCCTTTCATCAAGCTCCTTTTTTTCACGGATGATTAGTTCATAGTCCTTGATCACCTGATCAAGAAACTCATTTACTTCATCTTCATCGTACCCGCGAAATCCTTTGTTGAACTCTTTGTTGTGTATATCTAACGGCGTTAAAGGCATTACGCCACCTCCCATTAAGTTATAATCCTATATGTACTTAAAGCAATGATTCGACAAAAAATATAAAAATCCTTCTTCTATAACTATATAATTATTTTTTCCTTCCGGCAATAACTCGATATTTATCTTTTTTTGTTTTTCCTTCAATTGTGATAATTTTCGCACGGCCATATCCGCGCGCAGATAGGATGTCACCTTCACCACATTCAAATGCCGTGTTCTCAATAGCCGTGAAGTTGACTTTTACATGGCCATGCTGGATGAGCAGCTGTGATTTTTGTCTTGAAAGATTAAAGAGCGAGGACATGACGGTATCTAGCCTTAAAGAAGATACCGTTACGTTCATTTCATTCCATTCCTCATCAATTGCCACTGCCTGCTCGAGAGGAAGCTCAGTCAGATTGATTGATGCCCTTCCAACCGATTCGAGCTGAAGACGAATGTAATCAGCTATTTCTTCTGCGGCAAAAAATTGAACAGTTTCACCTTCAATCAGGATATCGCCAAATTTCCCTCGCTTAAGGCCAAGAGACATTAAGCTTCCAAGTACCTGTCGATGTTCTATGTTTATGAATTTCTTTGCATATTCGATTCTAAAGAGCTTTACTTGAAAATCCTCGCTCTGGATTTCCATATATTCTGGAAAAAGAAAAGCCCGCTTTCTTTCTGCGCCTGGCGCTCCGCCAAAAAGCTCCCATTTCACCTCAGGATGCTTACCGATTATTGTAGTCAGGATCTGCTGTTCCCTCGGATCTAAAAAATCGGTCAGCTTAGGAGCATAACTCTGTTCCACATATTCTTTCCAGTTGATCACCTGGTCGATAAATTCCCGCTCTTCAGGACGGAAATGCTGGTATATATTCATTTTGATCTCCTTTTATACAATAACATAAAGTTGACCTTACAATGGCTCCTGTTAAATTGCTCTTAAATTATTGGCTGCCCGCAAAGTAATGAAAACAGCTTAATAGAAAATAAACAGGGCCTGATTCAGACCCTGCTAGAAAGTTGCAAATATTAAAACCACATGGCTAATTGCTTTAATCCGCTAACTGCAAAGCGCAAAACAAGAAAAGCAACAATCGGCGAAATATCGATCATACCGATTGAAGGGACGATCCTGCGAAACGGCTCAAGAAATGGCTCACAAATCCGAGCTAAAAACTGTCCAATCGCTGTCTCCCTTGCATTCGGAAACCATGACATGAAAATATAAATAATCAATGCCCACTGGTAAAGACTTATTAATTGAGCTAAAATACCAACTACTACATCCATTTACTCCTACCACCTCGACTCTTGAAGATCCCGCTCCTGCATCAGTTCAGAAATATTCCCTGTCACTTCCACATTATCCGGGGTACATAAAAAGATATTCATACCAATACGCTGAATATCACCGCTGATCGCATAAACTGTTCCGCTAAGGAAATCTACAATCCGCTTAGCCTGGTCGTGGTCAATCCGCTGAAGGTTAACAACTACTGCTCGGCGATTTTTCAGGTGATCAGCGATTTCCTGAGCCTCTGCATACATCCTAGGCTCCATCAGGATTACTTTAGATGATTTTTGCACACTCTGGAGGCTTACAACATTCTGCTTTTGCTGAGCCGGCTGCTTGCTTGGCTTAAATGGCTCCGCTTCCTCTTCGAGCATTTCCTCATCATTATAGTCATATTCATCTTCCAGGAAAAAAAATGTCTTAATTTTTGATTTTAAGCTCATATTATTGCACCTCCGATTCGTTACCTACTAGCGCAGTGCCGATGCGGACCATGGTAGAACCTTCTTCAACTGCGATTTGAAAATCATTTGACATTCCCATTGACAGGTCAGTGCATGGAGCATACTCAAGGTTAAGACCCTTGATTTCTCCCTGAAGCTTTTTAAGTGTTCTAAAACACTCTCTTATAACCAGCTCGTCCTTAGTATTGGGAGCCATTGTCATTAATCCACTAACAAGGATGTTCGGGTAATCTTTCAATTCAAAGATGAATCCCGCTACCTCTTCAGGCTTTAATCCGTGCTTGCTTTCCTCTCCAGATACATTGACCTGAATCAGGCAATTTATTTGAGCGCTAGCACGCTTATCAATTTCCTTTGCAAGCGACAATCTGTCAAGCGAGTGGATATATGTAACATGTTCAATAATATTTTTTACTTTTCTTGTCTGCAGCGTACCGATATAATGCCAGACGGGCTTGTCCTTTAGAAGGCTAATCTTTTCAAGGAGTCCCTCATCACGGTTTTCACCTAAATTGACAACACCAGCTTCAATGGCTTCCTGAGCCCGTTCCGCCGATACGTATTTGGTGACCGCGATTAACTTCACATCTTCCGGACTGCGATTGACCTTTTCACAGGCTTCTGCTATTTGACTCTGGATAACCTCCAGATTTTTGGATACTTTCATTTATGGACGGCTATCCTCCTTCCACCCTATGTAGGCAATCATTCTGCCAGCATTGCCCATATCCCGCCTGTGAGAATAAAAATGCTCACTGTGGCAGCTTGTGCAATAATCGGTGACAAATAAATTTTCACTTTTTACGCCGGCCTTTAATAGGATCTGCCGGTTGACTTCCTTTAGGTCGAGAGAATATTGACCTTCACTAATTTGATTATATGGTAAATTTTCGACACCTTCTAGTACATTTTTTACTAAAAGAATCACTCTCTCATCAACAATATAACATTTTTTGCATATTGATGGGCCAATTACTGCAGAAATTTTTTCTATTTTTGCCCCATTTTGCTGAAATTTGCTAATCATCTCAGCTCCAATACCGTTGACCGTGCCTTTCCAGCCTGCATGGGCCACACCGATCAGCCTCTTATCCGGCTCGATAAAATAAAGCGGGACACAGTCTGCGTAACAAAGTGTAAGCAATATCCCTGAATCATTTGTTAAAAAACCATCTGTTCCAGAAAAAGAGCTAGCATAGTCATCAGAGCCTCTTCCTTGATCGTTTTTGGAAATTTTCTCGATGTGAATTTCATGGGTTTGCTCAGCACCAACCCAGTTTTCAAGTGGAAAGTCAATCTTATTTGCCAGCAGGAGGCGGTTCTGACATACAGCATCCTGCTGATCTCCAACATGAAATCCAAAATTTAATCCAGAGAAAACCTGCTCACTGACACCGCCATTTTTCGTCGTAAAACCAACTTCAAGGTCGGAATAACGGTCCATCCACTCTTTAATGGAAAAATATTCTTTTTTGGTTAAGACGAATGGTTCCATTTTTTTCATACCTCTCGCTATTTTTGTCTAGTTTATCATAACAAGCCCCTAACACAATAGTGATACGGCTATTGTCCCCCTCCATCATGTTCAATGTATTCTCCACTGTCCCTGTAGCGGACAAGGATAACGTCTTCTCCGATTTTAAGAATGTTCTTCCACGGAATGATAACTTCATCCTCTTTACCAAAAAAGCCGAGTACCTTTCCGGAGCTTCCAATGACAACCGCTTCAATTTTCCCTGTATTTAAATTGATTTCGAAATCCTCAATATTCCCAAGCCTTTTCCCATCAGAAACATTCACAACATCTTTCACCTGGAATTCAGTCACCTTAACCATTCAGATCCCCCCGGATTGTATTCAAACAATTTATTTCAAACGAATTTTATATTTCCGTCAATTTCGCTAAAAAGACTTTCTATAAAATATATGAGAAGAAAAAAGGATGTATGATTTATGGAGAAACGATGGCAAAATAAAAAGCTGCCAGGGAGGCAGCTTTAGCTTTGGATATTTTTATTCATTTGCTTAATTGCCGCCTTCTCCAGCCGGGATACCTGGGCCTGTGAGATGCCGATTTCATCAGCAACCTCCATTTGCGTTTTTCCCTGGAAAAACCTTTTCCTTAAAATCAGTTTTTCCCTTTCGTTCAGGCGTCTCATTCCTTCTTTTAGCGCTATTTCTTCAATCCAATGGGTATCCTTGTTCCGCTCATCGCTTAACTGGTCCATCACAAAAATTGGGTCTCCACCATCGTTGTAGATTGGTTCAAAAAGAGAAACAGGATCCTGGATTGCATCTAACGCAAAAACAATTTCTTCATGAGGAACCTCAAGAACTTTCGCGATTTCTTCAGCAGTTGGCTCCCTTGATGCCTCACTCATCAGCCTTTCCCTTACCTGTAAAGCTTTATAGGCTATATCCCTTAACGAGCGTGAAACTCTGATTGGGTTATTATCTCTTAAATACCTTCTGATTTCGCCTATTATCATCGGGACGGCATACGTTGAAAACTTTACATTCTGCCCCAAATCAAAATTATCAATGGATTTCATAAGGCCTATACATCCGACTTGAAACAGATCGTCGACAAACTCGCCCCGGTTGTTAAAACGCTGGATTACACTTAAAACAAGCCTTAGGTTCCCATTCACAAGTTTTTCTCTAGCTGTGATGTCACCGCTTTGCATTTCTCTAAACAGTTTTCTCATTTCCTCGTTTTTTAGAACGGGAAGCTTTGATGTATCAACACCGCAAATTTCAACTTTGTTTCGTGTCAATCTTTTCCCTCCTCACAGGAGCTGCTGTCAAAATTCAGTATCTCCGCAGGAAGGAAAAATATGCACTATTTACCGGGTGGCTGGCAGACAAAAGGAAGAAACCGCCAGAATAACCGCAGATTATCAATGTTAAGCAAGAAAAAAATTTTTTTTGCGTCGAATGATAAAACCTATATTGCTATACCATCTTATTGAATTCTTTTCGAAGACGTTTAATTATTCTTTTTTCCAGGCGTGAAATGTAAGACTGGGAGATGCCTAGCATATCAGCTACATCTTTTTGCGTCTTTTCTTCGCCGCTTCCAAGTCCGAACCGCAATTCCATGATTTGTTTTTCTCGGTCTGACAGCTGCTGCAGTGCTTTTACAAGCAATTTTTTATCAACATTCGATTCTAAGTCCTTCGTGATGATATCATCATCTGTTCCGAGAACATCTGAAAGAAGAAGT
>NZ_JBAVFI010000289.1:0-10618 GCF_049588175.1 Mesobacillus sp. | reverse complement strand
CAGGACAACATCTTCACGGTCAGAAGCCGGCTGCATGTAAAACGGTTTTAATGATGTTGGATAATGGGTGATGAAAACAGGCTTTTCATAAGCTTCAGCAATTGCAGTTTCATGAGGAGCACCGAAGTCATCTCCCCACTGGATATCATCAAATCCTTTATCATGCAAGAATTTAATTGCATCATCGTAACTGATTCTTGGGAATGGAGCCTGGATGTTCTCCAGCTTGGATACATCACGACCCAGCGTCTTCAATTCAATTTGGCAATTTTTCACTACTGATTGGACGATATACGATACATACTCTTCCTGAACTTTTAAACTGTCTTCAAAATCGTAAAACGCCATTTCTGGTTCAATCATCCAGAATTCAATTAGGTGACGGCGTGTTTTTGACTTTTCAGCACGGAAAGTCGGACCGAATGAAAATACCTTTCCAAGTGCCATTGCAGCAGCTTCCATGTAAAGCTGGCCGCTTTGGGATAAGAAAGCATCTTCTTCGAAATATTTAGTATGGAATAATTCTGTAGTTCCTTCAGGGGCACTCCCTGTTAAAATTGGCGGATCTACTTTAGAAAATCCTTGCTCATTGAAAAATTCATATGTGGCACGAATGATTTCATTACGGATTTTCATCACTGAATGCTGACGTTTTGAACGCAGCCATAAATGGCGGTGATCCATCAGAAACTCAGTTCCATGTTCTTTTGGTGTAATCGGATAATCAGTTGCCTGATGGATTACTTCAATTCCATTGACTTGCAATTCATAACCTAGAGCTGACCTTTCATCCTTCGTAACTGTTCCAGTTACATAAAGTGAGGACTCTTGAGTGATTGATTTCGCCAGCTGGAATACCTCTTCGGCTACCTCACTCTTAACCACAACTCCTTGAATAAAGCCTGTCCCGTCACGAAGCTGCAGGAAAGCAATCTTTCCGCTTGAACGCTTATTTGCAAGCCAGGCTCCAATTTTAACTTCTTTTCCTTCATATTTATGGACTTCTGCGATTGTTGATTTATTCACTAATTGTTCCCTCCAAAACTAAACAAAGCTGGTAGTATGTATTGTTTTCATTATACATTTGCCCATAGGCTCAGGCAACACTCAAATAAGAAAAGCGCAAGCGCCTTGGTCAGCCCCGACAAGCGCTGGCCGACTAAAACCGCCACGTCCTGTGGCAACGTCGGCACTAGCACATCGTGTCCTTCGAAGGTCCGACCAGTGAAGTCGTTCTTTGACTTCATTGGTCGGACCGAAACCGAAATGTGTAGCCGACTACCCAGAAACGCAGAAACTGGAGACTCCGACAAAGAAGCGTTTTTTGCTTCTGCCTGCGGAGTCGAAGTTTCGGAGTTTCTAGGAGGCGAAACTAGACAAGCGACTCGAGGGGCTAGGCGCTGGAGCTGGACAATTCTCAAAGAGAATATAATACTTTCTTATCTTTTTTGAAAGCGGAGAATCGTTTAGCGACTCTCCGTCTATTTGGTTATGATCGTCTATTTACAAATTGTTGAATCCGGCTGATGGCTTCCTCTAATTGATCTAGGGAAGTCGCATAGGAGAGACGCAGATTATCTGGTGCACCAAACCCGGAACCAGGCACGACAGCAACATTTGCTTCTGTCAGCAATACTTCAGCAAACTCGTCAACATCCTTGCAGCCGCTAATGCGTGCTGCCTCTTTTGCATTAGGGAATAAATAAAATGCTCCCTGAGGCTTGACGCATGAGAATCCTGGAATATCGTTTAATTTAGCATGAATGATCTCAAGTCTCTCTTCAAATGCAGTTCTCATCATTTCTACAGCTTCCTGTGATCCAGAGTATGCAGCTATCGAAGCATACTGTGCAGGAGTTGTAGGATTTGATGTGCTATGGCTTGCAAGGTCGGTCATAGCATTGATGATCTTGCTGTTACCAGCTGCATAGCCAATTCTCCATCCTGTCATAGAATGGGATTTTGATACACCATTAATGATGATGGTTTGCTGCTTTAATTCTTCAGAAATCTCCGCAATAGAAACATGCTGTGTATTTCCATAGATTAATTTTTCATAAATTTCATCTGAAATAATTAAAATTCCATTTTCAAGGCAAACATCGCCAAGAGCTTTCAGTTCTTCCTTAGAGTATACCATTCCTGTTGGATTGCTTGGAGAATTGATGATTACAGCTCTAGTCCTACTGGAGATTTTCTCTTTAAGCTGTTCAGGCGTGATTTTAAAATAATTTTGTTCAAGCCCTTCGACATATACCGGGTTTCCTCCGGCAAGCTTTACTTGCTCTGGATAGCTTACCCAATACGGAATAGGAATGATTACTTCATCACCTTCGTTCAGCAGCACCTGGAATAATGTATATAAGCCATGTTTTGCGCCGTTAGTGACAATAATCTCATTGGGCTTATACTCTATCCCCTGGTCAAGCTTTAGCTTAGATGCAATTTCCTTTTTCAATTCAGGAAGCCCGCCTGAAGGAGTATACTTTGTAAAACCTTCATTCATAGACTTCACAGCAGCATCGATAATATGCTGTGGTGTATTAAAATCCGGTTCTCCTGCTCCGAGTCCAATCACATCTTTTCCCTGAGCTTTTAATTCTTTTGCTTTTGCGGTGATTGCCAATGTTGAAGAAGGAGTGAGTGCTCCCACTCTACTGGCTAACTGGAATTCCATCCCTTTACCTCCCAACTATTTTTACAAACTGCATAGTTACACACTTTCTGTTAGTTTTCGCTCTACGGCACTGTTTTTCAGAAACATAAAAAGTACGGGTACCGCTAGCTGATATGCAAAAAAAAGCGGGTTATAAGTTATCGATAGCCCTCAATTTTTCTCCAGTATCGAAATCTACATAATAATAATTGATTGTATCGTTGTTATTTCGATAGTAAATCTCCCATGCTGGCCTGTCCGTCTTTTGAATCCTGGCCATGCCAAGCCTGACTTCTACAATTTCTTTGGGATTCTTTTCTTCATATAGTTTATTTAAAGCTTCTTTTTTCGTGATTCCATTTTTTGCATTTCTGGTCAGGACTTCACGATTTTTTTCATTGATCCAGACATAAACATCCTCCTGCTTGGAGTTTTTGCCTGTCATTACATAGTAGGTTTCTTCGCCGCTATATAGACTGAACTGACTGAAATCCTTCAGGTTTGTTTCCTCGGAGGCAATTTGTACAGCCTTTTCTTCCGCAGCATTTACCGGTTCGGTGGCATTTAAATATACATTAATCAGAATTCCCGCAATGACAACAATCGTGAGAATACTGAATAAAATCCATTTTTTCACAATAACCCCTTCTTTTATGCAAGCTCTTTTGGTAAGGATTGAGCACAAATTATCATTTTAGTGCCTGGAATCTTTCTGTGCTCACCCTTTATGTACGATAAATTGTAAATACTGCTTTTTCTTTGTCTTCCTGGTCCAGTGCAAGCCCAAACATAAGATCATCATGCTTTAAGGTTCTGTTCAGGGCATCCACAATTTTATATAAATCGGGACTTTGCTGGATTTTTACAGTAGATAAAACTTCGATTTTGCTTTCCATCCTGGAATTCCTCCTCTTGTAACAACAATTTTTGTCATTAATATATAAGTGTATTGTAGGCAATACTAAAATCAACAATACTCATTATATCAGGAGTATAGCATCACTGGTAAGAGTATAACTACCCCTACAAATACATTTCTAGTGCGCACACATGAATGGCTGCACATAAATTGCACAGTTCAGACTGTAGACAAACTCGGAAAATCAAGTTTGTCTACAGCTTTTTTGATTTAATTGATCAAAAAAACTAGTCCTTTATATTTCAATATACTATTAGGTAAACAATATCTATGTTTCCATAAAATACTTTATTCTTTGTTCATAATGGTAATGACATCATAATTCGAATCAGTAAGCTTAATAGTAACAGTACCGTGCTGCTTGGTGAAATATACATCAATCCATGCCTCATGCAGCATTTCTAAAAGTGCTGGATCAGGTTTCTTTGTACTTGATTTGAATATTATGGCAAGCTGGGGATCAAGATGTTCAATTAAAAGGTCGGAAAAAGATCCCTTTTCAGCATATTGTGGGAGCTTGACGATATTGACATTTTTCAGCGGCTTCTCCAGGAATACCTGCTCAGCATTATGACTGGCAGAACGAACATAAAAAATTTGATGATGGAAAAATTCAAACGAAATATCCATACCTTCATTTTCATCGCTGCCATCGTAAATTACCTCAGCAGTCAAGCCAGGCATCAGTTTATGAAAATCACCCTGCACCCAGCGATTAACCTTAACGTCAACCGGAATGACACTTTTTGACAGTGACTGATACGCTGAGGCTCCTGTAACAATCTGCTGAACGTTATACTTTTTAATGTAATGCTCGAGATTTAACTGCCCTTCACTAGATGTCAGGATCACTGTTGATATTTTTTTAACTTTAAATAGGATTAGCAGTCGTTCAAGCTCTTTAACTGTTCCCTTTCCGCCTGTGTTTAAAAGCAAATTTTCACCATTGGCATGCTGTATCAGGGCAGCTTCACCATCACTTAGAGAAAAAAAGGTGAAAGCCGATTCATTTCTTTTCAGGTGGACGTCCACACCCTCTACTTCAACAGGAGCAGAAGGAGATTCAAAAGGTGTATAATACCAATTCATAAATGCCAAAAACGCAAATATCAGCTTCATGTACACTCCTCCAATTACTTCTAGCTATAGAGTGTGTCATTTACCTGAAATTATCATAGCCAATCGTAAATAAATTCCACGATTTCTGATATTGACCCCTTTTTCACTTTCACTTCCGGAATCGACCCTAAAAATGCTTGTCCATATGACGTCGTTAGCAGCCTTCGGTCAAAGATAAAAATCATTCCTCTGTCAGAGGATGTCCGAATCAGTCTTCCAAATCCCTGTTTAAATCTCAGGATTGCTTCAGGCAAGGATAGTTCTGAGAATGGATTGCCTCCGTTTTCCTTTATTAAAGCACACTTTGCTGCTGTAAGAGGTTCATCTGGCGGCGAAAATGGCAGTCTGACGATGATGAGGCAAGAAAGGTCCTCACCCGGGATGTCAACCCCCTCCCAGAAGCTGCTGGTTCCAAATAAAATAGCTTTTTCGAATCTCTTGAAATTCCTTGTCAGCCTCGTCCGGCTTCCCGCGGTAATCCCCTGGGCAATGAGCACGAACTCCTCGAGCAGCCCGCTTTCCTTAATCAAATCATAAGTCTTTTTCAGCATTTCATGGGAAGTAAATAATATTAGCATACGGCCTTTCGTCGCTTCCGCAATGGAGATGATATGCTCTGTAATGGCCGCTACATATTCATCATTTGACACTGATTTAATATCAGGCAAATCATCGGGAACTACTAGTTTCACCTGGGTTTCATATGAAAAGGGTGATGGGATTTGTTTTTCAAGAATCGGTGTTTTGATACCCAATTCCTTTTTTATAAAATCAAATGATTGATTTACTGACAGTGTCGCTGAAGTCACAATGACACTTCTTTTTTTATTAAAAAAAATGTCTGCAATATCATCCGCCACATAAACAGGGCGGGCAAATATAGAAGTAGAATTCTGCAATGCTCGCAAGTCAGCTTCAATCCACCTTACATATTTACTGCTCGTATCGATGAAAACATCCTTGGCTGTCTTTCGAATACCTTCTAAATCAGACTTCACTTGAACGACTTCCTCTAATAAAGCCTGGTGATCCCGCGAGAGCTCCAGGGATATTTTCATTGCTTCATTCAGCCGCTGTCCAAGGGCGCTTTCCAGATCCTTTATTAAGAAATAGAACCTCTCGGCAGTGGTTTTCAATGCTGTCCAAATACGATTGTTATGGTCTGGAGCAAGACTTGTATGGATCTTGCTGCCACTTGACTTAGACTTGCTTGTTTTTCGTGCATACATTCCAGCAAGCTTAAATAATTCGTCTGTTTCATAAACCAGGTCTGCAATAAGCTTATTTATTTCAAACGTATGCATACGGCTCTCTGAATGATCGACGCCGGTTGAACTCATGATTGACTCTAATTTGTAAAAAAGCTGTGTCTGCTCATAATGTCCAAGCTGGTTCAGCAGAAGTCTTACAGCCATATAATCAAGCGATTTTCCAAAATATTTTCCCGCTGCTTTTTCGAATTGATGGCCTTCATCAAGCACGGCATATTCGTATTCAGGTAAAGTTCCGCTGCCCGTTACAATGTCAGCCAATAGCATGGAATGGTTTGTAATTAAAATGTTGGCGCTCTTCGCTTTTTCGAGGGCACTCTTGTAAAAATCATGCTCGTCCCATTGCTTCGTTTGCAGGAACATTGAACGGTCATATTTAATCTTATTCCAAAAAAGCATGCCTCCACTGGACAGGTTAAGTTCATCGAAATCGCCTGTTTCAGTTTGGGTCAGCCAGACAAGAATTTGCATCTTCGTTAAGGCCGTATCGTAATTTTCCTCAACTTCCTTAAGTGACTGCTCAAACCTTGCCATGCTGATGTAATGGCTGCGTCCTTTAATAAGTGCGGTGTTTAACTGACAGTTGAACATAGCTTCAAGCTTAGGAACGTCATTGGATAAAAGTTGCTCCTGCAGCTGAGTAGTATAAGTACTGATAATTACCGGTTTATTGTTTTTCAGTGAATAAATAGCGGCTGGCACCAAGTATCCAAGCGACTTGCCTACTCCGGTACCCGCCTCGATCAGGGCATGCCCCTCCCTAGAAAAAGCCTCATATACTATGTCCATCATTTCATATTGGCCTTGGCGTGACTCGAACTGTACGAATGCTTTGTGCAACAGACGCTGTTTTTCTGCATTTGTCTGCGGATAGTCTACTTTAGCATGAACAGTTTTTTCTGCGGAGATTTTCTTTTTTAATGCTATTCCGCGAAAGACTTCGATATCTTCAGGCAATATTTCAATTGTGCTCTCTTTATGGTTCAGGGCCTCATCAAATAGCAAATGGAGATCACTTTTCAGTCCCTCGGACAGTTTTGCCAGCTCTTTTAATGTAACATGGGGCAGAGTATTCAGAGCCTCTAGCATGATTAAAAGAAGTTCTGCAGTGACATATGCATCACTGTCTGCTTGATGCGGCCGATCATGTCTAAGGTTCTCCTTTGCAGCCAGATCCGTCAATTTAAAGCTGTCAGCTGTTGGATACAGGATCCTTGCCATCTCAACAGTATCAAGTACAGGGCCATAAAATCCTTCACAGCCGGCATTTAATAACTCGTCCTGTAAAAAAGAAAGGTCAAATAATACATTATGAGCCACAAAATAAGCGTCTTTAAGCATTTCTGTAATTTCGGGAGCAATTTCCGAAAATAAAGGCGCATCCTTGACCATCGAATCTGAAATACCTGTAAGTTCTTCAATGAATACAGGGATATCCTGCAATGGATTAACCAAAGAAGCAAATTGGCCAGTAAGCTTACCGTTTTCGATCACAACCGCCCCAATTTGTATGATGCGATCCCCTTTTTTTGGGGAATTGCCCGTCGTTTCTAAATCTATTACAACATATTTTTGGCTCATTCTTTTACACCTCTAACATTCAGTCAAACAAAAACGTAACATAAAAAGAAAAAAAGCGAAAGCAGAATACTGCCTCAGATATAGCTTGGAAGATAACTCTTATTCATTATTTTTCAAAGTTTCCAGCAAGGATATGTATGAAAAAACTCCCGACGAAGCGGGAGTTTTTTTCTATTGTTCATATGAACGGAAAATAACATGTAAAATTGTTGCCTATCAATTGGAATTATTGAAATATCGTTCTTTCAGGTTCTGCATGAAGCATTTCAACAATCTGGTTATTTTCATTCATCAAGGCGACTTTCGGCTGGTGTGTCGCTACCTTTTCTTCCGCCACCAAAGCGTAGGAGATAATAATGACTACATCACCCTCATGTACTAAACGTGCCGCAGCACCATTAAGACAGACTACACCACTGCCTCTTTCGCCAGGAATGATGTAAGTTTCAAAGCGTGCACCGTTATTATTATTTACGATTTGTACTTTTTCATTAGCAACCATACCGACAGCATCCAAAATATCACTGTCAATCGTGATGCTGCCTACATAGTTCAAATTAGCTTCAGTAACTCTTGCGCGATGTATTTTAGCATTCATCATGGTGCGAAACATGGATTGATTTCCCCCTATATAAATTAAGTTATTCTATTTCTAATATAATATTGTCAATCAGCCTAGCTCTTGTAAATCTCACTGCAAGAGCAATAATGATTTTCCCACTCAGTGTTTCCAACTGTTTCAATTCAGGATAAGAATAGATTTCTATATAATCAACTTCTGCATCGCAATGATCAGTTATATGTTTGTTAATCAGCCTGACGATGTTTTGAGGATTTCGCTCTCCGCTCTCAATCGATGCCTTTGCCAATTGAAGACCTTTATTAAGCTCAGGAGCCTGTGTCCGTTCTTCTTTTGACAGATAAACATTACGTGAACTTTTGGCCAGGCCATCATCTTCCCTGATAGTATTCACAGGAACTAATTCAATTGGAAAGTTAAAATCTTTGATCATGCCTTCTACTACCGCAACTTGCTGTGCATCCTTCAACCCGAAATAAGCACGATTAGGCTGGATAATATTAAATAATTTCACTAACACTGTGGCAACACCATCAAAATGTCCTGGTCTTGACTTGCCGCACAGAACATTTGTCCTCTGCTCAACGGTAATCTTATTTGAAGCTTCTTCGGGATACATTTCCTCTGCAGATGGATAGAAAATATAATCGACACCTTCTGCCTCAGCTGTTTTGTGATCCCTGTCAAAATCCCGAGGATAGGCATCCAAATCCTCTGTTGGGCCAAACTGAAGCGGGTTCACAAAAATACTTAATACCAAAATATCATTTTGAGGGCGTGCTGTTTTCATAAGTGACATATGGCCTTCATGCAGATATCCCATCGTTGGTACATATCCGATTGAATGCCCCTGAGCTTTCAAAGCTGTCATTTCCTTCTGCATTTCAGCTATTGTTGTGATGATTTTCATTCTCTTCCTCCATACAATGCCTGCAGTTCCTCTTCCTTCATTGTAAAACTATGTTTATCTTCAGGAAAGGCACGCAGCCTCACTTCCGCTACGTACGAATTCAACCCTGAGGCGATTATTTCATTTACATTTGTATATTGCTTAACGAATTTAGGGACACGCTCTACTCCATAAGTGATAATGTCATGGTAGACGAGCACTTGGCCATCTACATCCATTCCTGCTCCGATCCCAATTGTCGGAATCGTCAAGCTTTCTGATACTTGTTTCGCAAGCTGTTTAGGAACACATTCGAGCACAACAGCAAAGGCTCCTGCCTCTTCACATTTTTTCGCGTCCTCTATCAGTTTCATTGCAGCATCAGCACTCTTGCCCTGTACTTTATACCCTCCAAGTACGCCAACAGACTGAGGAGTCAAGCCTAGATGAGCCATGACAGGCACTCCCGCTCTTGTTAATGCCTTAATATGATCAATGACTTCATCGCCGCCCTCGACCTTCACGGCATTAGCCCTTGTTTCCTGCATGATTCTAGCCCCATTTACAAGCGTGTCTTTGATTGACAGATGGTAACTCATGAAAGGCATATCGACAACAATAAATGTATTGCCAGCCCCGCGCCTGACGGCTTTGGAGTGGTGGAGCATATCTTCCATCGTGACCGGAATGGTCGAATCATAACCAAGCACTACCATGCCTAAGGAATCCCCAACCAGAATCATGTCTGCCTCTGCCTGTTCTGCATGTTTCGCAGAAGGATAATCGTAGGCAGTCACCATGACAATCTTGCTTCCAGTTTCCTTCATTTTTAAGAAATCGGTTGTTTGTTTCATACTCGTTCCTCCTTTTTTAATAAGAGGCGATAAAACAATCCATCATTGCTAGACACAAAAAAGGACCCATCTATGCCAGAAGGACCCTTTGAAGCCATGTACTTGTTTCATCCCTCTGTCCCAGTCCGATATCGGATCCAGGCAGAACTATTTTATTATTTTGAAAGAAATTCAGGTGCAGTTCTTACGATACCGCCCAGTATGATTATAGCAAATGGCTATAATTTTGGCTACTTAACAAAATTATTTATCTATTTGGATATCAGCTGAATAGATATGATGGACTTTACCGCTCGTATCTTCTATTAACAGTACGCCATCCTCAGTAATGCCAATGGCCTTACCCTTGATTTCTCCAGTTAAAGTACGTGCGGTAATTGCCTTGCCAATACTGACAGCATAGCTTTCCCACATCAATTTTATCGGGAAAAATCCTTTCTCTAGATATAGTACATAAAGCTTTTCCAACTTTTCCAGAATTGCTCGGATCAGTCTTTCCCTGTCGACGAAGCTTTGGCCTTCAATCGAAAGAGAGGATGCTATATTTTCAAGTTCAGCAGGGAAGTCCTCTTTCTTTGTATTCACATTGATGCCGATTCCGATAATGATTGAATTAATTCGGTCAGCTTCCGCATGCATCTCCGTAAGGATACCTGTTACTTTTTTTCCGTTAATTAATATATCATTAGGCCATTTGATTTCTGGAAGTAAACCTGTGACTTCTTCGATAGCCTGGACTACTCCTACCG
>NZ_JBAVFI010000288.1:0-4010 GCF_049588175.1 Mesobacillus sp. | reverse complement strand
CCATCGTGCGTGGGCAGATTGGGAGGAAGCATATCCAAGTCCTGCGGGATTAGCGGCCAAGGTGAGACCCCCAGGAGCAAAGCGACGAGGAGGCTCACCTGACGCCCCGCGGAAAGCGAGTGCCTGGAGCGGAAATCAACAGACAGGTTTAACACCGCCAAATTTTTTGAAAAGAATTATTTAAGACAGGAAGTGCAATCTATGGACGATCAGCGCAAGGAAATCATCATTAATGAAATAAACTATTGGAAACAAAACAGAATGCTGCCAGGACACTATTGTGATTTTCTTCTAAATCTATATACTGAAGGCGTTTCAGAAGCCTTACCAGCTGCTAAAAAGAGCCAGTTTGCGCTGCCTAAAATCTTAACTGTTTTTTTACTTGGATTGTTATCGCTTTCAGTATTGTTATTTTATTTTACTGAATTATCTCTCATTTTGCAAATTGCCATTATCATTCTTTTTGGAATAAGTTCCCTAATTTCAGGTGTTTACTTAATCTCCAAATCTTATTTAAAATTGATCCCATTGCTTACCACGGCGCTGATTTTATTGATCATTACAATCCAGGCAGCAGAAATATCCTTTCCGGACAATACATACATACTTTATTTCGTGACCATCGCCAATTGTTTATTATGGGTCATAGCGGGTGTTAAATGGAAAATGATTTCATTTAAAATTTCCGGAATCGCAGGTATAGTCCTTCTGATTATTACTATATTTATATAATTATTAATTATTTAAAAGTTTTTAAATGTTGAGAATATTATCTATTCACCTTTATAATGAAGAATGTAAACGTATTCAACAGCTTAAGGGGGATGGAAATGAATTTTGATTTAACATCTGAACAGGCAATGATTAAAAGGACAATTAGAGAGTTTTCGGAGGAAGAAGTAGCTCCTGGAGCAATTGAAAGAGATAAAACAAAACAGTTTCCGACAGAAATCTTCAAAAAACTTGGGGAACTTGGAATGTTGGGACTTCCTTTTCCAGAAGAATACGGCGGGGCAGGAGCCGATACAGTCAGTTTCGCGATTGTAACAGAGGAGTTGAGCAGGGGGTGTGCTTCTACTGGGATTACTTACTCAGCACATATTTCTCTTGGCGGTGCGCCTATTAACCTGTTTGGAACAGAGGAACAAAAGCAGAAGTATCTGGAGCCTATTTGTACAGGGGAATCTCTTGGTGCATTTGGATTGACAGAACCTAATGCAGGATCTGATGCTGGGGGAACACAGACGACAGCTAAAGAGGAAAATGGAGAGTTTGTGATTAATGGAAGCAAATGTTTTATTACGAACGCCAGCTATGCCAAACATCTTGCATTGACGGCAATCACCGGGGACAATAATGGAATGAAAGAAATCAGTGCAATCATCGTTCCAACAGATGCTCCTGGTTTTACAGTAATTGATAATTATGAAAAAATGGGATTGAATGCGTCAAATACAACCGAGCTAGTAATGGAAAATGTTCGGGTGCCGGTTGAAAACCTTCTTGGCAAAAAAGGGGAAGGCTTCAAGCAATTCCTGATTACCCTGGATGGGGGCAGAATCGGTATTGGCGCAATGGCAGTCGGTGTAGCACAGGCTGCATATGAAAAGGCTCTGCAATATGCGCAAGAAAGAAAACAATTTGGAAAGTCACTTTCTAAATTCCAGGCAATCCAATTCAAACTTGCTGATATGGCCATGAAAATTGAACTGGCACGCAATATGGTATACAAGGCAGCATGGCTGAAGGACCAAGGGCGGCCATTCTCAAAAGAAGCATCAATTTGCAAGCTGTACGCTTCTGAAATTGCGATGGAAGTAGCTGATCAGGCTGTCCAGATCCATGGGGGGTATGGATATATGAGAGAGTATGAAGTGGAGCGCTATATGAGAGATGCAAAGCTGCTTGAAATCGGCGAAGGTACTTCCGAGGTACAAAGAATGGTCATCGCTAGGTTAATTGGCTGCTAGGTTGGAAATAGTAAAGATGAATGATTACGCAAAAACTTCATCATTTGATGGGGTTTTTTGTCTAATTTGTGAACAAGTGTGACAAAGTTTGCTTTTTTGCTTTTCCTGTAAACGTTTTTCAAGTAAAATAATAGTTGCTTGAAATTATTATTTAAAAGTGATGTTATACATAAGGGAGGGTATATGATGAATCGTAATCCAATCATTCCATTCGTATTAATCATGGTAATGGGCATCGGCTTAATGTTCCTGCTTTCTTTCAAAGGACTTGGAGATTCCGAAGACTTAGCGAAAGAAAAAGAAGGCGGCGGAAAGACTGAGGAGACTGCTGAAGTGAATCCTGAGGAGTTCTACAAGCAAACTTGCGCAGGATGCCACGGACAACAGTATGAAGGTGGTGCTGGTCCTTCGTTAAAAGG
The DNA here is from genome assembly GCF_049588175.1 of Mesobacillus sp. Lineage (GTDB taxonomy): Bacteria > Bacillota > Bacilli > Bacillales > Cytobacillaceae > Mesobacillus. The sequence continues at coordinate 1,621 of NZ_JBAVFI010000288.1, read as the reverse complement.
TGTAGGCGGCAGATATTCTAAAGATGAAATCAAGGACATCATTACGAATGGTAAGGGCAACATGCCTCCAGGAATGGCAGCTGGTAAAGAAGAACAAATGGCTGAATTCCTTTCAAAAATGAAGTAATACAATGAAAGGCTCTTTGCAGAAGCAAAGGGCCTTTTAATTTAATCCAAGCTTGATTGGACAAGGGGCAGGAGCTTTTCATATACTAATAAAAGCAAAATACGATTTAGAAGGTGACTTGAATGAATTCTGAAAAGCTATCGAACCGGCTAGAAGCCGTTGCAAATAATATTCCTCAAGGTGCAAGGCTGGCTGATATTGGTTCCGACCATGCCTATTTGCCATGCAATGTAGTGAAAAAAGGAATCGTACCTGGCGCCATTGCCGGCGAGGTGGCAGAGGGGCCATATCAATCTGCGCTTGAGCAGGTACAATCTGAAAATCTTACAGCCGAGATTTCTGTCCGCAAGGGTAATGGTCTTGATGTGATTCAACCTGGCGAGGTTGATTGCATTACCATTGCTGGCATGGGCGGAACACTAATTTCAAATATTCTCGATCGTGGTAAAACAAAACTTGATGGTGTGAATAGACTTGTTCTCCAGCCCAATGTCGGGAGTTTCGCAGTCCGCAGCTGGCTGATAGATAATGGATGGGAATTAATGAGAGAAGAAATCCTTAAAGAAGATGGGAAAATATATGAGATTTTAGTTGCTGAAAGAGGAGAGCCATTAAAGCCGTTTCAACAAAGGAATCTTGAAGCAGGAATTTTGTTTGGTCCATTTTTAATGGGAGAAAAATCACTGATATTCATAGAAAAATGGAACCAGGAAAAGAAAAACTGGGAACGGATCTTAAGCCAGCTTAATGATGCAGTACAAAATGAAGAAACAGCGAGCAAGAGGCTCGAATTAGAAAGAAAGATCAATATGGCTGAGGAGGTACTAAAGTGAAAAAAGTTAATGGCCATGAGGTAATCCAACTTTTTGAACAATTCTCTCCAAAATCCCTTGCGGTGGAAGGGGATAAAATTGGCCTTCAGATTGGAGCGCTAAACCAGCACGTGCAAACTGTCCTGGTAGCTCTTGATGTGAACGAGGAAGTTGTGGATGAAGCAATTGCGAAAAATGCCCAATTAATTATCGCTCATCATCCTCCAATTTTCAGGCCGCTGCAGAAGATCGCAACGGATACTCCGGCCGGAAGAATAATTGCAAAGCTCATCAAGAATGACATTGCTGTCTATGCCGCCCATACCAACCTCGACATAGCTGTGGGTGGTGTGAACGATTTGCTTGCCGAGGCGCTGGGATTACAGAATCCTGAAGTGCTAGTTCCAACGTATGAAGACACACTTAAGAAGCTAGTGGTCTTTGTCCCTGCTGAAAATGCTGAACTACTTAGGGAAGCTCTAGGAAATGCAGGGGCTGGTTCCATCGGCAACTATAGCCATTGTTCCTTTTCGGGGGCGGGTGAGGGACGTTTCCTGCCTGGGGAAGATACAAACCCCCATATAGGAGTAAAGGGAAAGCTTGAGGCAGTCAACGAGGTAAGGGTTGAAACTATTTTCCCTCAAAGTATCGAAAAAAAGGTGCTCCAAGCTATGATCAAGGC
>NZ_JBAVFI010000287.1:0-2440 GCF_049588175.1 Mesobacillus sp. | reverse complement strand
TGGGCATATTCGAGGAAGCTGTTCAGTGTCCTGCGGGCTCAGCGCCAGCCCCTAGAAGAATTTTCATAATTCTTCCGCGGAAAGCGAAGCGCCTGGAACGAAAATCAACAGCCTTGTTTAACAGAGCCTAATAAATAATTAAATAACCAAGTTGAGCTTTTTTTTGATTTTTTGTGAGTTGAAATCAACAGTGATTTTTAGTGCATAATCATAATACAATTTAAGTTAAATAGGTGCTTCAGAATAGGTTTTGTTCAGGATGGATCAATCAATGTGGAGCAAGCTGTTAAATTGAGTTCGTGGCATATTTCTGATAAAATGTAAAGAATACTTTAATTTTATGAGATTATAGCCTTTTATAAAAATGGGTGTATATTTTGTTTCCAAATTGGCTTAATATAACATAAAATAAGAGTACAAGATCGTTATTTCTAATTACCTTCCCTTTATAAAAACAAGGTGATTTTTACTTATTTATTAAGGGTAAAAGATAAAGACCAACAGCTTTTTGGGGGTATTTAGTCCCTTCAAATCTTTGCCTGGAAGGGAGAGAAAGCGAATGGAAATCGAACGTATTAATGAAAATACGGTTAAGTTTTATATTTCATATATGGATATAGAGGAGCGTGGATTTGACCGGGAAGAAATCTGGTATAACCGCGATCGCAGTGAAGAACTCTTCTGGGAAATGATGGATGAAGTCCATGCGGAGGAAGAATTTGCTGTTGAAGGCCCTTTATGGATCCAAGTGCAAGCTCTTGAAAAAGGACTTGAAGTGCTAGTCACAAAAGCCCAGCTATCTAAGGAAGGCCACAAATTCGAACTTCCGCTTCCAAATGATAAGCTTAAGGACCTGCCTGTCGATGAACGAATCGAAGAATTATTGGATCATCAATTTAATTCAAAAGATATTGATGATGATGAACCTGAATTTGAGGACGATCTTGAATTCATGCTTCATTTCAAAGATTTCGAAGACGTCATTACCCTGTCAAAGAGGCCGGGAATCGATAAAATAAAAACGAGCTTGTATAGTCTTTCTGACAAGTATTATTTATACATTGAGTTTCCTGAACAGGATTTTTCTGACGAAGAGGAAATTGACAATATGTTGAGTGTACTTCTCGAGTACGGTCTTGAGTCGAATGTTACCATCCATCGCCTCGAGGAATACGGTAACAAAATTATTGGAGAAGATGTATTTAGTGTGATAAGGAAGCATTTCAGCTAAACAGTAAGCCGATTTCAGAAATGAAATCGGTTTTTTTTGATAAAATGGTTCTATAATAAATCCTAGTATTATTAATTTTCAAGAGACATCGCCCAGACAGATTTCTACATTGATTAGACGCCTAAAAAGATCATGCGACATGAATTCACCGTAGCTGGGCTCGATAAACGGTACTCATTCAGAGATCAGTCTATCCTGAGGTAGGTGTCGTTTTATAGACGTGTGCAGCCAAGGTACGCTTTAAGAGCTAGCAAGTTATCACACAGATGGCAGGCGGCAGTGGCCTAGGACTAGCAGACTACAGCCATCATTCATTAGCACAAGCCGTCACAATTACTTTGAATCCATTCGATTAATAGATCCGTATATATATATCTAGAGTCTTCGCATATTGCCGGTATTCGGATTAAACTGCGGGGAAATCAAAGAGAATACAGGTGAAAACCATGAAGAATACAGTTCGTATTATATTATTTATCACATTGCTTGCGGGAGTTTATTATATATTTTACGAAAAAATGGACGCGGCTTACCTCGGTTATATCAGTATTTTTATGACGTTCACAGTAATATTTATAAGCTTTGTCATTTTCCTTGAAAATCGCCATCCATCCCAAACGTTAACCTGGCTGATTGTGCTTGGCGGATTCCCGCTCGTAGGATTTATTTTTTATTTATTGTTCGGCCGTAATTATCGGAAAGAAAAAATGTTCCGGAAGAAGTACTTTCTCGATAAGCAAACATTTTTAAAAATTGAAGGAGAAGCGGAAAGGGCAAATGAAAAGAGGATGCAGGAGATGGAAGAGGATCATCGAAGGTTATTTACGCTAGCACAGAAGCTTGGGAACAGCCCAATTTCGTTTTCGAGCTCTACAAAAGTGCTTACAAACGGTGATGAAACCTTCAGTTCTATCCTTGAACATTTGAGAAAGGCTACCCACCATATTCATATGGAATATTACATTGTCCGACATGACCAAATCGGTGAAGAAATAAAGGAAGTTTTGATTGAAAAAGCCAAGCAAGGCGTCAATGTACGTTTTCTTTATGACTCTGTCGGTTCATGGCAGCTGTCAAAGAAATACGTGAAAAATTTGATTGATGCCGGAGTAGAAATGGTCGAATTTGGGCCTGTTCGGCTTCCATTTTTAAATAGTAAATTCAATTTCAGGAACCACCGCAAAATCATTGTAATCGATGGGTCTGTTG
>NZ_JBAVFI010000286.1:0-5174 GCF_049588175.1 Mesobacillus sp. | reverse complement strand
CGGCACAAGGCCGCTTTTGCATTGTGCTGCAAGATTATTCCTTATCCTCCAACGCTGCCTTCAGCAGGTCGCCGAGGCTCGTTCCGAAATTGGTTTCGGCTGGGCTGTATTTTTCCTTCAGCTTGCGTTCCTCGCGTTTGGAGACGCCTTTTTTCTTATCCTCTGCCTTTTCAACGACATTGCAGCGGCGGCATTGGAAGTACGCACCTGCTTTGCCATTATGGATTTCCATCCGTTTATGGCATTGCGGGCAGCGGCGCTGTGAAAGCTTTGGATCCTTGTGCTTGCGGAAGCTGCACTCAGGACTTGAACAGACGAGGATTCTTCCTTCTTTTGTTTTTCGTTCCTTCATGAACTCGCCGCATTCTGGACACTTCGATCCAGTGAGGTTATGGGCGCGATAGGACTTGTCGCTTGTTTTGATTTCAGATACAAGTCTCGCTGTCTGTTCGCGGATCCGCTGTTTGAATGCTTTCGGATCACCTTTGCCTCGAGCAATCTCTTCGAGTTCTTTTTCCCATTTGGCTGTAAGTTCTGGGGAGGTTAGTTCATCGTTCACAAGGTTAATTAGCTGTTTGCCTTTTTTCGTCGGGTACAGTCGTCCGTTTTGGCGGTCAACGACTTCAGATGAGATTAAGCGCTCGATGATTTCCGCACGTGTAGCCGGTGTCCCGAGGCCAAACTTCTCCATTTTTGCGAGAATGTCTGATTCAGATAGGCGAAGCGGCGGCTCAGTCATCTTATTATTTGTTGTCACCTGGCCGACTGGATAGATTTTGCCTTTTTCTAGATGTCCAAGACTTTGTTTCGATGGATTTTCATCATCGTCTTTACCAAGGACCTTTTTATAACCAAGGTCGAGGACGTTCGTTTCCCTTGCAGATAGTGATTCACCCTCGACGTCAAAGCTTGCGTGAATCGTTTCGAATTGGTAAGCCGGGTAAAAAAGTGCAAGGAATCGGCGAACGATCAGGTCGTATAACTTTCTTTCATCCGGTGACAAGTCTGCTAGATGAAGTCGTTCCTCTGTCGGAATGATTGCGTGGTGATCAGTTACTTTTTCATTATTGAACACGCGGCGGGCCAGTACTTTTCCTTTTTGCGCAAGTGCAGGCTTCGCTTCATCCTTATAACCAGACAAAATTCCCTGAAGGCGGTCAGCCATCGTTGCTTCCATGTCAGTCGTTAAATAGCGTGAATCTGTCCTTGGGTAGGTGACGAGCTTGTGCTGTTCATATAATCCCTGCAGGACATTGGATGTTTTCTTAGCCGAAAAACCAAACCGTTTGTTGGCATCACGCTGCAATTCAGTCAGGTCATATGGCAATGGCTGCGGTTCTGTTTTTTGCTTGCGGTCGATTGACTTCAACACAGCTTTTTTATTCGACAGCTTGTTCTGGATTTGCTCAGCCTTCTCTTTGGAAAAAATACGCTTCTCGCCGTTATGCTCCCATTCGGCAGTCAGGGCGCCGACCTTCGCCTGAATCATCCAGTAATCTTTTGGCACGAACTTATTGATTTCGTCTTCACGTTCAAGGACCATAGCCAGAGTAGGGGTCTGAACACGTCCTGCTGACAATGGATCTTTGTATTTTGTTGTCAGTGCGCGGGAAACGTTCAAGCCGATTAGCCAATCAGCTTCCGCACGGCATACCGCAGATTCATACAAGTCCTCAAATTGCTTGCCAGGCTTCAGCTGTTTGAAGCCGTCCTTGATTGCGCGGTCGGTTTGGGATGAAATCCAAAGACGTTTGATTGGTTTGCGCCAGTTAATTCGTTGAAGAATCCACCTGGCCACAAGTTCACCTTCACGTCCGGCATCCGTGGCGATGATGAACTCGCCAACGTCCTTCCGCTCGGCAAGCATTTCAATCGCCTTATATTGGTGGCTCGTCTGCTTGATGACTTTTAGCCCCATTTTATCCGGAATGATCGGCAGCTCCTCAAGCTTCCAAACCTTATATTTCGGGTCATAATTCTCCGGCATCTTCAATTCAATCAAGTGGCCCAGCGCCCACGTCACAATATATTGATTACCCTCAAAATAACTCTTATGCGTTTTATTACAGCCAAGAACACGAGCCAACTCACGCGCAACACTCGGCTTCTCAGCAAGAACTAATGATTTCATAAATACTCCTTTCAAAACAAAACAAATTTCCTTATGCTTAACCTAGTATAATAGAAAAAACGCACCAATGCATTAACGCACTGGGGGTCAGACCCACGGTGCAGTACCACGTTAACGTGTTGGGGGTCTGACCCCCGGCGCGGTGGTGTGTTAAAGTGCTTTTTGAGGAGGGATGTTGTTTGCCTGATTATATTAGGGAGATTCGCGGGTTGATTGGGACTAGGCCGTTTATTTTGGCGGGTTCTGCTGTGCTTGTTTTCAATGAGCGGTATGAGGTTTTGCTTCAGCTAAGGACTGATACTGGCAAGTGGGGGATTCCTGGCGGTGCAATGGAGCCTGGGGAGAGCTTTGAGGAGACGGCCAGACGCGAGCTGCTTGAGGAAACGGGTCTTCATTTAAAGAACCTAAAGTTCCTGGATGTGCTTGCAGGAGAGGAATATTATTTCAAATATCCGAACGGTGATGAAATTTACAACGCAATCGCCCTTTATGCCTCAGATGAATGGGAAGGTACCCTGCAAATGCTTGATGGCGAAAGCAAGGAGCTGCGGTTTTTCCCATTGACCGATTTGCCACCGCTTCATGGGAGACCTGAAATCATTATTAATAAAATCCGTGATTATGGCATTCTCCCGGAAATCAAAGAAATCCGCTTGGCACATATCATCGCCGCAGCCGAAGTGCTTGAACTGCAAAGAAAATCATACATAATCGAGGCGGAATTAATCGGGACTACTGAGATTCCACCATTAACAGAAACATTTGAACAGCTGCAGAATTGCGGGGAAACCTTCATCGGCTATTACAAAGAGAACAAGCTTGCAGGTGCCATTTCGTATAAAAGGGAAGCTGGGACACTTGATATACACCGGGTTATGGTCCATCCTGATTTTTTTCGAAGGGGAATTGCTGCCAAACTCATCGCACATATTGAGTCGATAGAAAAAGCAGCAACAAAAGTCATTGTGTCAACAGGCGCAGCAAATCTGCCGGCTGTAAGACTATATGAAAAACTTGGCTTCGTTCGGCAAGAGGATATGATTGTAGGAGATAGATTAAGAATTGCTAATTTTAAAAAGTACATTTAAGCAGAATTGGGAAAAATCCCTTGTGAATTTCCAGTTTGCAAAAATAGCTGAGGATTTCGCAAGGTAATTGTGCCTATCGATTTCCGCAAAATAACATTCCAATTTTGCAAGATTATTGTTTAAAGGGAAAGGTGTACTCAGATGAGGCAAGAAAATAAAATGGTTGTAGTCGTTAAAGGCGTCATCTTACTTGAGGGAAGAGTACTTATCGTTAAGAGGGCAGCAGATGATGAAGTGGGCAATAACACTTGGGAGACCGTTGGAGGCAAAATGGAATTAGGTGAAGACATCGAAGCGGCATTAATTCGTGAAATTAACGAAGAAATTGGCATAACTGTTACTGTTGACAAAATTTTATATGCGACAACTTTTAAAACAGATCCAACAAGGCAAATCATTCTGCTTGCATACTTATGCCATAGTGAGAGTCATGATATCAAGCTTTCAGCGGAACATTCTGATTTCAAATGGGCAACGAAAGAACAACTCGAATTACTTCTGCCGCCTGAAATAATGAAGGATTTCGAGCAAAATAATGTGTTTTCCGCACTTGGAATTTAGATAAAAAGGGACCTGGCAAAATACCTGGTCCCATACCAATTATTCCTTCACATAAACAGCCGTACCAGTAGCGATGCACATCATCATGCCTTCTCGAAGTGTTTCAAAATCAAGATCAACACCAACGACAGCATTTGCACCCATTCTGCGCGCTTTGTCTTCCATTTCACGGATGGCAATTTCGCGTCCCTCGGCTAGCTTATTTTCATAAGCTGAGCTCCTGCCGCCAATCACATCTGTGACACTTGCCAAAAAGTCACGGACCACGTTCGCTCCCATAATGGCTTCACCGGACACAATCCCTAAATAACGTTCAATCTCTTTCCCCTGCAAAGTCGGTGTTGTCGTTACAATCATCTTTAACTCCTCCTTCTTAAGTAGGCTCTTTTCGTCAATATGTATCCCTGCGAAAATAACCTTAAGTACCTACATATACGATACCCTTTTGAAAAAGTTTCAAAATTCATTTCCGGCAAAAAAAGAACCCGGCGAAATGCACCAGGTTCTGATCTGCTAAGCTTCGTCTTCCTCTACGCGGTTTTTAAAAGCTTCCTGGACGACCAGGAATTCTTCATCTTCCTGTGCTTCTGTTGCAGCCCGCTTTGCTTTTTCGGCACCTGCAGGGAAATTGCCAGGATGGCTTTTATTCTTATGATTGAAATCTTTACCTCTTCCCATCTTGAACCCTCCTTTCTTGTCATAAGTAGTTTTTCCTGATGGAAGCATAAATATAAACAATCAGTTCATAGGCTGCTGCATATGATTGTATAGAAAGAAATTTTATGAAAGGAGGCCGGCTGCGATGGATGAAAAAATATATGCAAAGGATTTGTCCGCCTGCCAGACGGTTTTCTGTGCGACACGTGACGACCAGGCGCCGCTTTTCACAGCAGACGCGGTCATTGACCGGAGCATCAAAAAGATCAGCCTCGAGGATTATAAAGGGAAGTGGGTCATATTGTTTTTTTACCCAAGCGATTTTACATTCGTTTGACCTACAGAATTGGCGGCGGTCGCCGCTATTTACCCGCATATACGAGCGCTGAACGCTGAACTGCTCTCTATCAGTACAGACAGTGCCTATTCACACATTGTCTTTAAAGACACATCTCCGTCTTTGAAAAATGTTACCTTTCCAATGGTCAGCGACAGGACCCAGGTCATCAGCCGTGCTTACAGAGTGCTGGATGAAAACACCGGTGCCGCCTTCAGGGCATCCATATTCATTGACCCGGAGCAAATCATCAGGGCGAAGCTGATATATCCCGGTAATGTTGGCCGAAACCTTCCAGAGCATGTCCGGATGCTTGAAGCCTTTAGATACGCAAAGCAAACGGGGAAGGGTGTACCGGCAAACTGGGTGCCCGGTCAGCAAGGAATCAGCACCGATCCAG
>NZ_JBAVFI010000285.1:0-2122 GCF_049588175.1 Mesobacillus sp. | reverse complement strand
GCCTTCCTGCCAATGCGCTCAAAGGCACGCGGAAAAAGCGCATAAAAAACGCTGCCTGCATTCATCCAGCGCGGAAGGTTGATTTCCCTGGTCTTCGTCAGCATCCGATCGACGACCTGTTTTGCGACATAGTCAGGCTTAAGCATGAACGCTTTAACATTCTTGACATACGTTCCCTGCTTATCAGCAATGTTAAAGAAATTCGTTTCGATCGGCCCGGGATTGACTGACGTCACATACACATTGTCATCGGCCACCTCCATGCGCAGGCTGTTCGTATAGCCTAGAACAGCATGTTTCGTTGCCGAATAGACACTCGATTTTGGAGTGGCTATCTTGCCGGCCTGAGAAGCGATGTTGATGATATGGCCGCTGCGCCGCTCCTTCATCCCCGGCAGAACCATGGATGTGCAAGCCATCAAACCAACGACATTCACGTCGAACATCGATTTGATTTCGTCGATCTTTGCTTCATGGGCGAGGTCGAATATCCCGAAACCAGCATTGTTGACCAAAATATCCGCGTGCTTTATTTCGTCAATGACCTTAGTGAAAACAGTCCGAATTGCGTCGGTATCAGACACGTCCAATTGATGGACAAATACTTTGACTGAGTGGGTTGATTCCAATTCTTTTTTTAGTAACTCTAATTTTTCAATGCCCCTTGCAAGGAGCACCAGATTCGCTCCCCGTTCGGCGCAAAGCCTGGCAATCTCAGCACCGATTCCTCCTGAAGCTCCAGTAATGATAATATTTTTATCTGTTAACGATGGCACAAGAATTCACCTCATTTGGCTGTGTAAAAGAAGGCTTTCCCTTCTTCCCTGACATTAATTTCATCAAGGGACTGTAAATAATCTAGCTGACCAACTGTTTCAGAAATAGTCAAATTCAACTCACGTTCATAAACTGAAGGGAATAACAGTGTACATATTTGAAAAACAGTAAGTTCCTTGCCTTCGAGCATTTTCTTCACCTGCATGGCCCTGTCATGCTGCCTGGCAAGCCTTTTCTCTATTAATGTGTGCAATTCTGTTATCTCCGCTCCATGCCCAGTGTATACAAGTCCTATCGGAGACTTCAGCAGTTTTTTTAGCGAAGCATTATATTGCACGAGTGGCTTAGGCCGCTCTGAATCGCCTGGAAGCGGCGGCTCAAGCAAAGGGTTGGGCGAAATGCCCGCAAGGATTGTATCTCCTGCAATCATGACCCCATCCTTCTCACGTAAAAGGACGATATGACTCTGCGCATGTCCAGGGGTCTCAATTACTCGCCATCCTGGGAGAGCAGGGGGAACGTCGCCCTCCGTTACTGTACCCGATAAGGACCGGTCACATGAAAACACCAAAGTTTTTTTCATGACTTTAAGGGATGGCAGAAAATATTGCTCGGGAATTCCAAATTGCACAAAAAGCTTTTCATAAAATTTCTTATGCATACTTTCGAACTCAAGAGTCCTGTTGATCCATCTTTCATTAAGCGGGTGGCCGTAAACTTCAAGTTCAGAAGGCAAAAAATCAAGCAATCCAACATGGTCTGGATGGTCGTGTGTTAGGATGACCTGCTCTATATCTTCTGGAGTAAGCTTAAGCTCCGCCAGTTGGGATTTGAAGACCTTCCAGGAATCCTGGGTTTTTGTACCGGCATCGACAAGTGTCAGCCTGTCTCCTTTTATCAGGTAAGCATTTACGTCACCGACAGGAAAAGGCGTCGGCAATGTCAACTTGGCAATACCATCTTTCCATTCTGTCATTTCTTTTCACCTCAAAAATTATATTTATATAAGGTTAACAACCTGTTTGTTTAAAAATTTGTATGTATGTAGTCATATTCATAGGACCCAGCATTTTTTCAATATAAAAATAAGTTTACCTTTAAAGCAGCTAATTGTCATTATTTACACATAATATTTTCAGAAAAAACTAAAAATTACACAATTTCCTCTTGACATTCGGGTTGTCCTTCTTGCATAATCACTATTAAATTTCATGAACATTAAAAAGCACTTGAGCAAGACGAGTAGACAGGAATGGCGAAAGAGAGTGGAGTCCACCGGCTGAAAGGCTCCGCCGCCCTCTTCATGTTGAACCCTACCTTGCGAGCTGCCAGGCAAACCTGGCCG
>NZ_JBAVFI010000284.1:0-1521 GCF_049588175.1 Mesobacillus sp. | reverse complement strand
TCATCATCCTTTTAAGTCCATTTCATTTACATGTTGGAAAATTTTCTAAGTACTGCCGATGTTTTGATAAAGAGTAAATCAGGGTAAAAATAGTAGTATTAACTTTTAGCACGTGAAGGAAGGGTGTCAATCATTCTAGGCACAAAAAGAATGGAAGAAGGATATAAAAAGTTTGAAAAAAAAGCGAAAGAATACGTAAAACGACCAGAAAAGACGGATGTTCTCATAAAAGATGCAACTAAAAAAGCTGATGATAAAAAGGGTTCCCTTACCGAAATATGGGACAACCTGCAACTCCTTTTTGAATTAGTCAGTGCTTGGCGCAAAGGTGCATATAGAAAAATCCCTACCGCTTCAATTGTTACAATCATAGCCTCCATCATCTATTTCGTTTCACCAATTGATTTGATGCCTGATTTTTTGGTAGGATTGGGGATTGTTGATGATGCGGCAGTCATCGGTTTTGTCTTAAAACAAATCACAGCTGACTTGGAAAAATTTAAAATTTGGAAGGAAAATAATAACGTGGAGAATGTGATAGAGGACAAGGATATTCCTCAGCATAGCTTGTAATACGATTACGTCCGGATAATCTGGGCGTATTTTTTATTGGGAAATTCCCTGCCCCCCTTTTTGTACTACATTGCCCTAGAGAATAATAAAGAATTTGTCCTATTCTAAAATTCATATTAAATCCGTACTTTATAGTAATAGTAAATTTTTTACAAAGTTGATGGCTCACCTGACGCCCCGCGAAAAGCGAGTGCCTGGAGCGGAAATCAACAGACAACTTTAACAGAGCCTAAAAAAGGGGGAAGGAAAAAATGCAAAAGTTAATGTTAATGACATTTGTCCTGATGCTAATTTTCTCTGGATCTGTAATTGCCTCTCCTTCACAGAAAGACTCATTTTCTCAGGTTAAAAACACTAACACAGTAGAAACAATCCAGCAAGAAGGTGTTGCGAATCCAGATGGCTACTTATGCTGGCGTTGCACAAGTTATGCTTATTATGACGGATATAGAGTTTGCGTCTCAGGCGTTTGGCTGACTACATGTCCAGTTTCCAATTAATGTTTGTAGTTAAGGATGGATGTTAATCACGTTTTCAGGCTCTGCCTCTAACAACTCCTAGGATAGATAATACAAAAGGAAATAAAAAGGGATGCTGCACAGTTTAAAGCGCAGCATCCTTTATTTATTAACCTTTTGTACCGGAAGCCAGATTAGAGCCTTCAATAAAGTATCTTTGGAAAAAGAAGAATAATAACACCACTGGTAAGAGGACAGTTACCGACATTGCCATCAAATAATGCCATTGTGTCTGGACAGTACCTTTAAAGGTTTGAAGACCGATTTGCAATGTATACATACTTTCATCGTTAATATAAAGCAATGGTCCAAGCAAGTCATTCCATGCGCCATTAAATGAAAAAATCGCAACGGTAATAAGTGCCGGTTTGGTTAACGGCAGCATAATATGCCACCAGATTTGCAAGTGGCCGGCTCCATCTAGTACGGC
>NZ_JBAVFI010000283.1:0-1880 GCF_049588175.1 Mesobacillus sp. | reverse complement strand
TTCCTGAATAGAAGGGATTGAAGCTGGATTGGAAATCGTACAGTTATTGTTATCAGGTTTAGCAGTGGGTGGAATTTATGCCCTCATCGCTGTAGGCTTTGTCACAATTTATAACGTGAATGGGGTTATCAACTTTGCCCAGGGTGAATTTGTCATGGTTGGGGGGGTTACGGCAGCGGCTATGGTCTCTGGCGGTGCCCCCCTTTGGGCAGCTGCAATTGTCGCAGTCATAGTTGCTACTGTTGTTGGAGCGCTGGTTCAGAGGCTGGCGCTTCAGCCAGCCCGTTTTAACAGCGAAGTTGTTTTAATCATTATTACAATAGGGGTATCCACAGTGCTTCGCGGCATGGCATTAATGATATTCGGAAGCTCACCGAAGGTGCTTCCTCCATTTTTAGCAGGGGAACCAGTCAGTTTTCTCAATGCAGCGATTCCGAGACAGGATTTCTTCGTTATAGGCATTACTGTCATTACGATGTTAGCATTGTATATCTTTTTTGAAAAAACGATGCTTGGTTCTGCCCTAAGAGCCAGCATGATGAATCGAGAGGTTAGCCGTTTAATGGGAATCTCTCCTAAGTGGATGGGCTTGCTTTCTTTTATGCTTGGTGCATGTTTAGCTGGAATTGTAGGGATAGCGGTGACTCCTATTTCACTGGCAACCTACGATATGGGCCTAATGATCGGATTAAAGGGATTCGTTGCAGCTGTGTTAGGTGGACTTATCAGTATTCCTGGAGCAGTTGTGGGTGGCATCATTTTAGGTGTGTTGGAATCACTGGGGGCAGGATTGATTTCATCAGGTTACAAGGATGCTATCGCCTTTTTCATCTTATTGATCGTATTGGTGTTTATGCCGCAGGGACTTATAAAAACAAAGAGCGGAAAGCGTGTATAGGGGAGGAGGTTGCGTATGGAAAAAACTATCGTAGGGAATGAAGCATCTGTAACGATGAACACCTTTTCTAAGAGAAGGATGATACTCATTCCTCTTATTCTTGCAGCTCTTGTTGCTTTCCCTTATGTAGCGGGAACCTATATTACAGGAATCTTTGTATTGATCGGTTTATATTTTATCTCCACAATTGGGATTTCACTGCTAATGGGGCATGCGGGCCTTGTATCGCTGGCGCAAGCTGCCTTCTGGGGAATCGGTGCCTATGGGTCAGGGATTTTGGCAATCAAATTTTCAATTTCTCCTTTGCTTACAATCCCGATTGGCATGATATTGGCAGGATTAATAGCGTATATTCTTGGTTACTTGACAAGGAATCTGCAGGGGCATTATTTTTCATTGGCAACGCTAGGGTTCGGTATCGTCATTAACATCGTTCTGATTGAGGAATCACAGATGACTGGCGGACCATCGGGGTTGATCGGTGTCCCCTCACTGACAATTGGATCTTTTTCAATTGCCTCAGATATCGCCTGGTTTTATGTAATAGCGTTTATTGGTCTTATCGTTTTTATATTAACCAAGAACCTTGTTCAATCTTCCTGGGGAAGAAATCTCCGCTCTATACAGGATAGCGCTGTCGCTTCACAATCCATGGGAATCAATATCGGGCAGTACAAATTAACAGCCTTTGTTGTCAGTGCCGTCTTTGCTGGCCTGAGTGGAGGACTTTATGCTTCTTATATGAGTTTTATCAGTCCAGCCATCTTTAGCTTTGAAATGTCCATCAAGTTTGTGGTGATGGCGGTACTCGGCGGACTTTTCAGTATCTATGGTTCCCTTATTGGAGTTATTGTCGTAACTCTTCTGGTGGAGGTCCTTCGTGAAGTTGTTCCGTTCGTTTTTGGTGAAAGTGCTGGTGGAGCCGTTGAAGTGATCTTCTTTGGTCTTCTGCTAGTCGTTATGATGATTTATATGCCAAAAG
>NZ_JBAVFI010000282.1:0-2946 GCF_049588175.1 Mesobacillus sp. | reverse complement strand
AGTCGATATTGTCCATATTTGTCTAAAAGTATGTTAGGGTTAAAGGACACATACGAAACTAGGGTTTAACCGACTTTTCTTAGTCACCCCCTATTTAGGGAAGGAGATCAAGAATGGAAAAAATTAATGTTTTCCTAGATGACTATCGTATAGCGCCAGAGGGATACGTATTGGCAGAAACGATTGATGAATGTCTGACCCTATTAAAGAATTTTGAAATCGAACACCTTTCTTTGGACCACGATTTGGATAGCCCAATCAGAAATGGCTTATTGCTAGTTAAAATCATGGTTGATGAGAAACTCTATGCCGATCGGATTACAATACATTCAGCCAATTCTGTTGGCGGAAAAGCAATGTATAATTGGTTTAAAGATGCGCAGCATCATTCTCATATGCCCCATTCCATTAATATTACCTTAAGGCCGCTGCCCCTTCATTCATTTACTTCACGAATGCTTTTAAATTATAAATAGCAAATAAATCTCATTCCCCTCAGTCCGTTTACACTTCCAAGGACCCTTTCATACCGTTTATTATCACTTTAAAAGGATTCTGCCTTCCGATTATCGAATAGATAAATAAAAAGTGGAGGGCTATTGATGAAAAATCAGATAAATGAAACTGAAATCCATCATGCATTCAAGAATGAAATAATGAAAATGCTGCAGAAAGATTCCTACGCCAGATCACTGGGCATCAAGCTTGTGGATCTTGGCGAGGGTTCAGCAATTGCAGAAATGGAAGTTAAGAACAATATGGTTAATATGCATGGAACACTTCATGGGGCTGTTACCTTTGCCCTGGCTGATTTTGTGTTTCAAGCTGCATGTAACTCTTATGGAAGAATTTCTGTTGGACTTACAACAACCGTTAATTATATGGCTGCAGGCAAATTAGGCTCGGTGGTTACAGCCTCAGCCACAGAAGAAAAAAAGAACTACCGAACTGCCTGGTACAAAATCCGTGTTGACTGTAATGGAGAATTAATCGCAACGATGGAGGCAGTCGCCTACCGTAAGGAAAGTTATTTTGTGCCAATAGAAAATGGAAATAGCAAAAAGGACCAATGAAGAAATTGGTCCTTTTTTGTATGCTTATTTGTATAAGTAATTAAGAATAGCAGGTACTCTTTCGCGCCAGGCCAGTTCATTATGGACAGCACCTTCGGCAATGACAAATTTACAATCCTTAACTTTCCCTTTTAGCAAGGAATAAATGGATTCACTAGATTCAATATACCGCCTGCTATCGATTGTGCCAGATGATTCATTTGTACCGACATCAAGATAAAATTTTTCAATGGCTGATAGATCACTATCCTTTATCAGTTGTTCAATTTCCTCCTGAGTGAACCAGTAAGCTGAAGAAACTGATGCAACTCTTTTAAATATATTTGGATATTTGCATGCCGCGTATGTAGAAATCAAGCCACCCATTGAGCTGCCGGCCATCGAGGATTCAACAGGAATTGTCCTATATTTATCGTCAATGAAGGGTTTCAGCTCATTGACGATATATTCTACATACTTCTGCCCTTCGCCGCCTATTCCATCTAGTTCAGGCGCAAAGATTTTCCTCATTTCAGAGCTGGACCATGGAGAATATTCATCAAGCCTTTTATAACCATCATTACAATCAATACCGACAACAATGATTTCTAAATCACTTTTATCAAGATAGTCTGAAATGCCCCAAGACATTCCATAACCTGCATCTTCGTCTTTATAAAGATTTTGGCCATCATGCATATAAAGCACCGGATAGCTCTTTTCTTTATTTTCATTATATTGCTTAGGCAAGTAAACCCTTACCATTCTTTTTCTATCCAATGTAGAAATATTTACTTCAAAATGCTCAAACATGGAGTACCTCCTAAATTCATTAATCTTTGAATGATATTTTTAAACTATTTTAACTTAACGCTTTGTCAACAGCACCAAGAGCATGAATCATTGTAGTATCAAATAATGGTACGTCGGCATCGTCTTGTTTAATTAATAAGCCAATTTCGGTACACCCTAAAATAATACCTTCTGCCCCTTCCGCGACTAATTTTTGTATAACCGCCTTTAAGTATTCTCTTGATGCTTCTACGGTTTTCCCAAGACATAATTCATTGAAAATGATTTGATTGATTGTCATTCTTTCCTGTCCACCTGGAATGAGAATTTCAATATTTTCGTCCTTAATCCGAGAAGTATAAAAATCCTGCTCCATCGTATATTTTGTTCCAAGCAGACCAACCTTTTTAAAGCCTTGATTTAAGATTTTAACAGCTGTTTCGTCAGCAATATGCAGAATAGGGAGTGAAGTTTTCTTTTGAATCACGTCGATTACTTTATGCATGGTATTCGTACAGATTACAATAAAATCAACCCCTGCATGTTCAAGACTTACAGCCGCTTCCCCAAGAATTTCACCAGCCTGATCCCACCTGTTCTGTGACTGGCATCTCTCAATTTCATCAAAATCCACGCTATACAAAATGCACTTAGCAGAATGAAGTCCGCCCAGTCTTTTTTTTACTTCCTCATTAATAACCCGGTAATATTCAGCAGAAGATTCCCAGCTCATTCCGCCTATCAATCCAATGGTCTTCATACAGAAATCCTTCCTTCAATAAAAGATTCATTTACATGAGTTCGCTATGATTAGGCTATAATCCTCTTAAAATTAGTACTCTTATTCGGAAATCTTCTTTACAGAAATATCACTCTAGTCAATAATTAACAAAAATACTCTTTTATAGGAGACACGCTTGTGGAAGCATTTTTAACATTTAGGAAACAGTTATTTTATAATTATCTATTTGGATCTTCACTAGCTGTTCTTGGAGTTGGAGGAGTATTTATTTTCTTAACTCTTACTCTGTCAACAACAGAATTCTATTATATGAGTTTCATTTTGGTGAGTTCATTTATATCAATGGCTTTAATTGAATAC
>NZ_JBAVFI010000281.1:0-8800 GCF_049588175.1 Mesobacillus sp. | reverse complement strand
AAATCATCCAGCAATACTTTGGATCCATTAATAAGAAGTAAAATGGAAAGGAGAATGGATAAGATGAAAGTACATGAAGTGATTGACACAAAGGAAGTGCTTCCTGGAGAATTTATTGATAATTTCTTTGTAATTTATGAGGAAGTTGAAAATAAACAGATTGATATAATGAATAACTTTTTCTTGGAAAAGAATCGTTTTATTCAAAAGAGCATCACTCTTTTCAAAGGAAGTACGTATTCTACTTTACAAAAAATCAAAGCATATCCAATCGATTGTATGGATGAAAGAGCGATTCGAGAAGCGATTTTAAAAGACTATCCTTCGCTATTTAAAAAGGGAGAATATACTAGTAAAGCAGTGTAAGTGAAAAGTCGATTTCATTAAGAGGTGTTTTCCTACATGGGAAACGCCTTTTTTTACCTAAATAATAATGATAGTAATTTTTTCTGTTATATGTAGAAAATTTCGTAAGTATATATTGATTCCAAACAAGTATTTGTCAAGCCTCTTGCAAAATAAGTGTGATGGATGCGCGGAAAATAAAATAGAATATAGTATCCGGAGTCACTCAGGGGGAGAAGGTAAATTGGCACTAAAAATAATGACAATAACCATTGCAAGTATCTTAATTGGAATTGGGATTAACGGATTTATCATACCCTCTCATTTAATTAATGGAGGCATTTGGGGCATCAGTCTTTTGCTTAATTATATATGGGGGTGGAAACTGGCAGTTATATTTACTTGTCTTAATGTCCCTATTTACTTCATTGCCATCTATTACGATTTACATTATTTCTTTTATGGGTTAATTGGTACGTTCATTTCCGCTATTATGATTAGTCTTTTACATCCTCTGAATGGATTATTTCACCTTCCGTTCCTATTAAATATTAGTTTAGGAGGGGTTTTTGTTGGATGCGGAGTAGGCATTATGTTAAGAATTCATGCAAGCCCAGGAGGCCTGGATTTACTTGCATTAATCATATCGAAGTTTTTCTCCGTTAACGTAGGATTGGTCATCCTCTTGATTGATAGTTTTATCGTTTTAAGCGGAGTTATTATTTTTAAAGAGCTATCTTTTCTTTATTCTCTGGTAATTGTTGCATTTGTAGGGTCTATTGTATTGCTGCTGACTTCGATAAAGTCGATATCGATTTCCCGGTATTGAAACACAGGATAGGTTTTTATCCTGTGTTTTTTTTGTATTACTGCCTTTTTCCGCTAAGAATCTCTTAGAACGAGTTTGAAAATATTATATTAAAAAACTGATTAATTAGATTTTTAAATATTTTCAAACTATTTACTTGAAAAATATGCACTACGATGTTTAAATAAAAATTAAGTTGTCACTTATCAGATATGTGATATCTGAAAAGAAAGGGGTGAATTTTTGAAAATCGAAAGGATTTCAACTAAAAAAGTATCCGAATCAGTTACGGAACAAATTGAAAAGATGATTGAAGTTGGCACATTCCTTCCAGGAGAAAAACTGCCTTCTGTCCGTGAGCTTTGCGAAATGTTCGGGGTAGGTCGTTCTGCTGTAAGGGATGCCATCACTACTCTTAAAGGGAAAGGGGCAGTGACGGTAAAGCAGGGAGAAGGTACCTACATATGTAAGTTTGACTCTGGAAAACTCTTTAACAATCATCTGCTCCTTCCAAGCTCAAAAGATATCAGTCAGCTATTTCAAGTCAGAAAGCTTCTTGAACCGGGTATTGCTGAAATTGCCGCGAAAAATCGGTCTGAGAAGGATTTGAAGCTGATGGAGGGCCTCCTTTATGGAAACGGGGATAATAGCTGGGAAGCTGATTATAACTTTCATCTGGCAATAGCCAAAGCAGCAGGGAATGAGATATTGGTCCAGCTTCTCGAATTCATCTCAGCTTCGATGAAAAAGACGATGATTGGATTTCATCAATATATTGAAGAGGATCGTATCGTTTTTGAAGAAATAACTCGTCAGCACTCCCAGATTTTCCGGATGATTCAAAACAAAGAGTCCGCACAAGCAAAGCAAATGATGGAAGAACACTTGGAATATGTAGAGGATTTGCTAAAAACTAGTTCAGTGATAAATGTCTAATATCAAAATTACTTTTGTTTCTTGTTCAGAAACAGTTGGAGGGCTGCTATGATAACCACCGGGATATTAACGGAACTTAAATCTTTTTTTCCTGAGGCGCAAATTTTGGAAGAGGGTATTGAAGCGAATGCTTTTGGCAATGGGGGTTCGATAACGGTATTCCCTAATACTGAAGAGGAGATTGCAAGTGTATTAAAATATGCAAATGAAACAAATAAAACGATTAATGTCATTGGCGGTGGTACGAAAAGAGGATTTGGCGGCACTGCAGAAGGTGCAGATATCCTTATTTCAATGGCAAACTATAAAGGAATCGTCGAACATGTACCAGGCGATATGACGCTTACAGTCAAACCTGGCAGTTCCTTCAAGGAGATTCAGGATTATCTGCAGGAGTTTAACCAAAGAATAGCTCTTGATCCATTTTTACCTGGGAATGCGACAATCGGTGGAATTGTTGCCGCAAATGAAAGCGGTCCCAAGCGTCTTGGTTATGGTTCTGCACGTGATGCGGTAATCGGGCTGAGGATTGTTTATCCGGACGGGAAAGTGATTCGATCCGGTGGAAAAGTAGTGAAAAATGTTGCTGGCTATGACATGAACAAACTTTATATTGGTGCGATGGGTACTCTTGGTGTCATTTCCGAGATCTCTTTGAAATTGAGGCCTGTAACAAAAGATGAAAATCTATTGTTGATAAAATTCACTGAGGACAGCCTGGAAAAGGCAAAGGCCTTTGCTGTTCAGCTTTTGGATACGGTGGTTGAGCCTGTTGCTCTCGAACTGATGAATCCATCATTATCAGAAAAACTGCTAAATGAAAGGGTATTCACTCTGGCAATTGGCTTTGAAGATGTTGAAAGCTCAGTTAAATACCAGGAGGAATTCGTCCGTAAGTTACGGCCGCCAGGTACTAAGCTGGTTATTCTTCAGCAACAGGAAGCAAGATTATTTTGGAATGATTTTTATGAGAATGTGCCAAATGGGTCCGCACCTATTGACGGCAATGGTATAGAAGCAACATTGAAAATAGGAACCGTTAACATGGATGTTATCGAGGTCCTGAAAGAATGCGAGTCAATACAAGATTCCCACAACCTTTTGATAGAAGGGCATGGGGGGCTCGGACATGGATTATCCCAGGTTGTGCTAAGGGGAGCAGAATCAGACGTGCTTTCCGCCATCAGCTTATTAAGGGAAAAGGCAGCACTCCAGAGCGGTTACGTTGTTGTTAAGCATTTGCCACTAGCTTTACGCAAGAAAGTCGATGTTTGGGGAGAAAAGCCAGCTTACCAGTTTTTATTGGAAGGAATCAAAGCAAAAGTCGATCCAAATCGAGTCCTGAATCCTGGACGTTTTGTGGGAGGGATATAATTGTGAGTTTAAGAGAGTTAGATTTGAAGCAGGAACCTACTTGCACATCCAACAGTTTAAGTAATTATCTCTGGAGCGATCCGCCGGATGAAAATAAATGGGCAGATTGCGTCCATTGCGGCATGTGTCTGGAATCATGTCCAACCTATGAACTTACGGGCCAGGAACAACATTCCCCACGCGGGAGAGTCCATCTGATTAAATCAGTGGCAGAAGGAAAGCTTACAGTGAACGAGCAATTCATGGATCCTGTTTTTGCTTGTCTAGACTGCCGTGCATGTACAACAGCCTGTCCGGCCGATGTGAATGTTGGTGGCTTAATAGAAGAAGCTAGAGGGCAAATTCGTCAGGCCATGCCATTGACTGGCTGGAAAGGGGCAGTAAACAAGCTGTTTTTACAAGAATTGTTCCCGCATCAAAATCGTCTTAATTCATTAGGCAGCCTGCTGAAATTTTACCAAAAGAGCGGAATGCAAAAGGCAATCCGGAAGACTGGCCTAATCAATATCATGCCAAAGCATCTTATAGACATGGAAGCGATCATGCCGGAAATCAATGAACCAGTACGGAAAAAATATAAGAACGTGGACGTGATCAAGGCTAAAATTGAGACTAAACATGAAGTTGCGATGCTTACTGGCTGCGTAATGGACGTCATGTTCAGTGATGTCAATGAAGCAACTATTAATGTTTTGACTCGTAATGGAAACGATGTCATCATTCCAAGAAATCAAACATGCTGCGGAGCGTTACATGTCCATGCAGGCGACAGGGAAACAGGAAGGAAGCTTGCCAAGAAAAACATTGAAGCTTTCAAGGATGCTGACAAAATCATAGTCAATGCAGCTGGGTGCGGCAGTATGCTGAAGGAATATCATGAATTGTTCCGGGATGATCCTGAGTGGCATGACAAAGCTGTAGAATTCTCCGAAAAGGTAGAAGATATTTCTAAATACCTTCACGACACCGGATATGAAAAGCCGAAAGCTGAAATGAATGTAAAGATGACTTATCACGATGCCTGCCACCTTGCTCACGGACAGGGAATACGCCAGGAACCGCGTGATATTCTTTTGGATATCCCAGGAGTGGAAATGGTCCATATGCCGAACTCCGACCGTTGCTGCGGAAGTGCCGGAATCTATAACATAACAAACCCTGACATGGCCGGTGCCATCCTTGATAGCAAGATGGAAAATGTCCCGGAAGATGTCGAGATGATTTCTATGGGAAACCCAGGCTGTATGCTTCAAATGGCAGTAGGAGTCCAAAAGCATGGAAGAAACCAAAAGGTTGTGCATACTATTCAGCTGCTTGACTGGGCATATCAAAAAGAAGACAGCCTGAAGGAGGGAAAGTAATGGCTCGCAAAGGCATTCAAACGAACGATCCTCACATTTTGAATCTCGCTAAGATTGTCGGTGATGACCCGGTCCGCAAGTCCATCCTCTATCATAAGGAAGACCTGCTTGCTTACGATTGTGACGGTTTTACACTCCATAAGCATTTACCAAAGGTGGTTGTTTTTCCAAAGAATACAGCAGAAGTAGCAGCGATCGTTAAATACTGCCATGAAAATGATCTGCCATTCCTTGCTAGGGGTGCCGGTACTGGCCTTAGCGGGGGAGCAATTCCGCTGAACGGTGAGGTAATCATTAGTATGGTCCGGATGAAAAAGCTGTTAAGCGTAGATTTTGAGAATAGAAGGGCAGTTGTTGAACCTGGTTTTGTGAACCTTAAGCTCACCAACTCTATTTCAGATAAAGGATATTACTATGCTCCAGACCCTTCAAGCCAATATTGCTGCACGATTGGCGGGAACGTTGCTGAAAATGCAGGCGGTGCCCATTGCCTGAAATATGGTGTAACAACTAACCATATTCTAGGTTTGGAAGTTGTCATGCCGAATGGAGATATAATCGAAATAGGGAGAGATGGAGTTCCTGACCTTCCTGGATATGATTTGCTTGGATTATTAACGGGTTCGGAAGGGACATTGGGAATCGTAACTAAAATAACCGTAAGAATTTTAAAAAATCCTGAATCAAAACAAACTGTACTAGCTTATTTTGATAAGGTAGCAGATGGCAGCAAAGCAGTATCAGATATAATTTCAGCAGGAATTGTGCCTGCAGCACTTGAAATGATGGATAAAACCGCCATAGAGGGCGTGGAGGCTGCTGCATTCCCGGTTGGGCATCCAAAGGATATTGAGGCGGTGCTGCTGATTGAGGTGGACGGTATTGCCGCTGGGATTGATGAGCAAATAAACCAGATTCTTGAGGTTTGCAATAATAATAATGTCAGAGAAGTAAAAGCTGCACAGAGTGAACAGGAAAGAGCAAGATGGTGGGCAAACCGAAAAACTGGCTTTGGGGCAATGGGTGCGATTTCACCTGACTATTTAGTTCAGGACGGTGTCATCCCGAGAAGCAGGTTGCCGGAAGTGTTAAAGCGGATAAATGAAATCAGCGATGAATTCGGACTGCGAATTGCCAATATTTTTCATGCCGGGGACGGTAATCTTCATCCGCTCGTTTTATTTGATGCCAGAAAGCCTGGTGAAAGTGAGAAAGCTCTTGAGGCAGGAAGCCTGTGTCTGAAGGTGTGTGCAGACGTTGGAGGTACCATCACCGGAGAGCATGGGGTGGGCATTGAAAAAAGAGAAGAAATGCGTTTTGTGTTCACAGATGAGGAAATTTTGGCACAGACAGAGATCCGGCAAGTCTTTAACTCGAAAAATCTATTAAACGCTGGAAAACTTTTTCCCTCACCTGGGCGTTGCGTTGAGGTTAAAAAGGAAATTGCCGCAGTTTCATCCTTGTAATGATCGATATAAAAAAAGTAAAAAATTTTTAGTTAAATTGTTTGAAAATTCTTTTAGAAGCATGGTATGATTTTTTTAAGGAGTTATTGAAACAGCGTTTCGTAATAAGAAACAACTATCGAACGCTGCTATTATTGGCTAGTAAAAGGGAGGAAATCATTCACATGGCAGACTATGTAAAAGCGGGAACTCTACAAGTAGCAACAGAACTCTATGAATTTATCAATTCTGAAGTTATTCCGGGGTCGGAGGTTGATCAGGAACAGTTTTGGTCAGGATTGGGTAGTTTAGTGAAAGATCTGGCGCCAAGAAATAAAGAATTATTAAAGGTCCGTGATGAAATACAAAGCAAGCTGAATGCATGGCACCGCGAAAACGAAAGCTTTAATTTTGAAAAATATAAAACATTTCTTGCGGAGATTGGCTATCTAGAGCCAGAGGCTGATGATTACAAGGTTACTACTGAAGCAGTAGATGAAGAGGTTGCATTCCAGGCGGGACCACAGCTTGTTGTACCAGTAAATAATGCCCGATACGCGATTAATGCAGCGAATGCCCGATGGGGAAGCTTGTATGATGCCCTTTACGGTACAGATGCCATCAGTGAAGAGGATGGAGCAGAACGTGGCTTAGGCTACAATGCAGTTCGAGGTGACAAGGTCATTGCCTATGGCCGCGAATTCCTTGACAAGGCAGCTCCACTAGCTGAAGGATCCCATAAAGATGCCGAAAAATATGTAATCGTTGACGGTAAGCTTACTGTTTTATTGGCAGACGGTCAAACAACCGGGTTAAAAGAAGAGGAGAAGATGGCGGGCTATAAGGGAGAGCCTGCAGAACCATCCGCAGTTTTGCTGAAAAATAACCGTTTACACTTTGAAATCCAAATTGATCCAAGCCATTCAATTGGCAAGACCGATAAAGCGGGAGTAAAAGACATCTTGCTCGAAGCTGCATTGACAACGATTATGGACTGCGAAGACTCTGTAGCAGCGGTTGATGCCGAGGATAAAGTAGTTGTTTATCGCAACTGGCTTGGTCTTCAAAAAGGAGACTTGTCAGCGAACTTCAATAAAAGTGGCCGCAGCATGACAAGGACGATGAATCCAGACAGGCAGTACAAAGCTCCAAATGGGGAAGAATTCAGCCTAAACGGCCGCTCTGTCATGTTTGTCCGTAATGTGGGTCACCTGATGACAAGCAATATGCTTCTGGACGAAGAAGGTAACGAAGTTCCGGAAGGTATCCTTGATACTGTGTTTACAGGCTTGATTGGAAAACATTCAGTTATTGGAAATACAAAATTCAGGAATTCATCAAAAGGTTCTATTTATATTGTAAAGCCAAAAATGCACGGTTCAAAGGAAGTGGCTTTTGCCAATGAACTGTTTGATCGTGTAGAGGATCTTGTTGGGCTAGAACGCCACACTCTTAAAATTGGGGTTATGGATGAAGAACGACGCACTAGCCTTAACCTTAAAGCATGTATTCGCGAAGTAAAAGACAGAGTCGTGTTCATTAACACAGGATTCTTGGATCGCACTGGAGACGAAATGCATACCTCCATGGAAGCAGGCCCGATGATCCGCAAGAATGATATGAAATCGTCAGTCTGGCTGCAGGGTTATGAAAAATCGAATGTTGCCACAGGTCTGGACGTTGGCTTCCAGGGTCGTGCTCAAATTGGAAAGGGTATGTGGGCAATGCCAGATTTGATGGGGCCTATGCTCGAACAAAAGATCGGCCACTTGAAGGCTGGCGCAAATACAGCTTGGGTGCCATCTCCAACTGCTGCTACATTGCATGCCCTGCATTATCATGAGGTAGATATATTTGAAGTGCAAAATGTACTGGCAAAAGAATCAAAAGACTACAGGGATGAGATCCTGCAGATACCGGTTGCAGAAAATCCTCAGTGGACAGCAGAAGAAATCCAGGAAGAGCTTGATAATAATGCGCAGGGAATCCTTGGTTATGTGGTTCGCTGGGTTGAATCGGGTATCGGCTGCTCCAAAGTTCCTGATATCAATGATGTAGGACTGATGGAAGACCGGGCTACTTTAAGGATTTCCAGCCAGCATATGGCTAACTGGCTGCACCACGGTGTATGTTCGAAAGAGCAAGTGCTTGAAACTTTACAGCGTATGGCAAAAGTTGTAGATAAACAGAATGAATTAGATCCTGATTACCGCCCAATGGCTTCAGACTATGACAATTCTGTTGCGTTCCAGGCAGCATGCGATCTTGTCTTCCTTGGGTATGACCAGCCGAGCGGCTATACTGAACCGATCCTGCATCGCCGCCGCCAGGAAGCGAAAGCAAAGTTTGCGGTGAAAAATTAATTTTATCGATCCTTTATAAGGGCATTCTAACTCAGATTAGAGTGCCCTTATATATAATTTTAAGGCTCTGTTTAAGCTGAATGTTGATTTTTAAACTCTGTTGATTGTAGTGGAAGGCGCGTAGACTCCTGCGGGCGCAGCTGGACAGGTGAGACCCCGCAGGAGCGA
>NZ_JBAVFI010000280.1:0-2360 GCF_049588175.1 Mesobacillus sp. | reverse complement strand
TGTCCGCCATTCTGAATAAAGCTTCCAAGCTCATCAAGCAAACTGCCTACCTTCTCCTGAATGAACTTTGGCGTAAACCGGTCCAGCATTTTAAAAGGCAGGCGGGTCAGCTTCTCCCAAAACCATAGCCCCTTCTGGTCCTTCTCCCATTTTTCAATCACATTCAGCTCACTTAACAACTGCTCTCTAGTCTCCATGCACTTCATCCACCTGTCAAAATTGATACATATATTAACGATTAACACTATGATAAGGTTTCATTTTTATATTCGAAAAACATTGACCACCTATTTGATATTCTTTTTCACCATAACCATTTCCAAATATCGACAAAAATATGATTCTTTTGTCATAAAACCAAGAAATAAATTTTTACCATAAAAGGGTAAATTATGTAACTATTATGAATGAACAACGTTTATTTAAGTGTAAAAATGTTTTAATACTGCACGCCTGCAAATGTTTTTGCCAAAAAGCCAGCTGGCCTGTAAAAGTTAAAACAGTTTTTGAGTTCAAGGGGGATGGAAAATGAAAAAAATCATTATCAGTATGATGCTTCTTGTATCCATGGTGTTCTTTGAGGCACCGGCAATGGCTGCTGGCAGTGAGATTATTATTATCAATAAGTCCAATAATCAACTGGCTTATTATCAAAACAATAAACTGATCAAAACGTTTAAAGTGGGTACTGGCCGGAAACCTTCTTATACGCCGGAGGGCAAGTTCAAAATAGTGAACAAAATTGTGAATCGCCCGTATTACAGCGGGAATATACCCGGTGGCGACCCAAGGAATCCTCTTGGCAACAGATGGCTTGGTCTAAATGCGAAAGGGACTTGGGGAACCACCTATGCCATTCACGGCAACAATAATCCCAAATCAATCGGCGGCTATGTGAGTGCCGGGTGCATCAGAATGTACGATGAAGAAGTGGAATGGCTTTTTAAGCAGGTAAAGGTAAACACTCCTGTTATCATCACTACTTCTAAGAAGTCGTTTACTTCCATTGCAGCCGCTAATGGCTTTAAGGTTACAGGCGAGTCATCGATTCCAGTGTCAGCAGTTCCTTCAAGCTCTGTCCTGAAAAAAGGCATGAAGGGTGCTGAAGTAAGGAAATTGCAGCAGGCCCTTACAAACAAGGGTTATAGCACCAAGGGGGTCGACGGAATATTCGGATCGGCTACAGAAGCAGCCGTCAAGCAATTCCAAAAAGCCAAAAAACTTAAGGTCGACGGAGTCGCCGGACCGGCCACCCAAAAGGCATTAGGAATGAAATAAAATAGCTCAAAATAAGGCAACCATTGTATTGATGGCTGCCTTTTCTGTACCGGGATTATTTATTTGGTTTGGCTGGAAACTGTTCCAACAGGCGAGTACCCTTCACTCCAATCTCAACAGATCCTGAATATCATAATGTACCTTTATCACACCTCAATATTAAAATGCACCCTAGCCAGCTCCTTGAATCTCTCAAGATCGATTTCTTCTTTCACCATCTGCCCATCCTTCCACCATGTAAAACTGGTTTCCGTCAGAATCATGCTTCCATCAGCAGTCACCCTTGTGAGCAATGGCTTCTTGTTAAAAGGCGAATGCGGGTGTTCGGTGATGATCTTTTTTGCACCTGTTAATTCATCAACCTCTTTGACTGGATGCAAGGAATCAAACGCATACCCTTTTCTCCATTCCGTGTCCTTGTTCTTTAACTTCATTTCGAAAAAATAATCTCCAAAATGACTATCCTCTTTTACCACACGGAACTCCCCGGTTGGAGTGCTGACCTCCATTCCATCCATCGGTACTGGTTTTAAAGGCAGATTCCCGCCGAAACCGGTATCCACTATGTACCTCTCACCATCATAAGACAGCAAAATGGCCGCATGCGTACTGCCCGTCGGACTGAAAACCGCTTTTTCCGCAACGTACACTGCCCCCCGAATCAGTTGAACATCGAGACCGTTTACCTTTAAAAAGAGATACAGAATACCGTTTAATTCATAGCAAAGTCCGCCTTCATTTCGAATAAAAATTTTATCCATTAGAGTATCTTCATTTAACACACTGTCATCCCCAGCAATCGCACAAAGGTTTTCAAACGGAATCGCAGCCGCCGTCCGCTCAAGAACACCATCCAGGTTATCCAAAGTGATTTGCACATCCTCAGAAAACCCAATCCGCTTTCGGAATAAACAATTTAAATCCTTCATAACTATGCCCCCTATCCACTACCATTTTAAAATAATATCCCCACACTTAGAACAAAATAGGTACATGGGGACGGTTCTCTTGTTTACGAGAAAACGCTTGCAATTTTATCGAATAGGATTTAATATACTTGTATACAAGTATACTTGATTAAT
>NZ_JBAVFI010000279.1:0-4318 GCF_049588175.1 Mesobacillus sp. | reverse complement strand
TTTTATAGGTGATGATCGCATTCTACTGATAAGGATGATGATTTTCCTGAAAGTGGAATTCCTCTATTTTTTACCTCTCGAAACCCCTTCCCACATACTTGTGATAAAAGTATCAGATATGCTCAATTTTCTTTTATCCATATCTTTTTTTGTAAAACAAAAGAAATTATACCGATCATAACGACCACAAATAAACTAACGAAGAATCCCATCCGGATAGTTTTTTCAAGAAGTGTCCCACTTACTGCGGCAAGAATCAATGCAATGCCTATGAAAGAAATAAATTTACCCCAGGCTTTCATTTCCAATAATTTCAGAGCGGACAGGATGATAAATGCCCAATTGTATAAAATCAAGATTCCGGCTGCAGTAGTGATATACTCATAAATTTTTCCTGGCAGCAGCAGTGCTGTTACAATGGATGCAATTAATCCAACAACCGCAAGTAATAGTGATGGCAAAGGGAGTTGCTTCCACTTTTCGAGTTTTTTTGAAAAAACATTTGGTGCATCTCCATCTTTTGCAAGTGTAACCAGCAATGTGGTCACTCCGAATAAAGAGGCAGTCATTGTTGAAAAACCAGCAATTATAATGGCTGCATTAAAAACATGTGGGAAGAAGCTGAGATGATATTGGCCAAGTGCTGTAACAAAGGGGCTTTCCTTTTCATTGAATGCACCATGTGAAGCCAAGATCACGGCAAGCCCGAGAGCAAGAACATATATAATCATTAATAAAATCAGCATGATAATCCCTGCTTTCGGCGCATCCTCCTTCTTCTTTAGTCTTGTCGCCATTAGGCCAATTACTTCTATTCCGCCGTAGGCGTAGAATGCATAGATCAATGATGACCAAAACCCCTTAAATCCTTCAATAAATAATTTATTAGGTGCTTTTGGAATGAGCGGTTCTTTCGGTTCTAAATGAAACCAGCCCATGAGCGCCGCTATGGCAATTATAATAAACATGATAATGGCTGCGGTTTTAACAATAGCAAGCAAATCCTCTACCTTATCAAAGCCTTTGTTTCCGGTTAGTACAACTCCTATGGACAATATCGCAAATCCCGATGCAAATATCCATAAAGGCACTTTAGGAAACCAAAATTGAGCTAATATCGAAAGTGCTGTTAATTGGCTTCCCATGATAAGGATATTTGAGCTCCAATAA
Organism: Mesobacillus sp.; assembly: GCF_049588175.1. GTDB lineage: Bacteria > Bacillota > Bacilli > Bacillales > Cytobacillaceae > Mesobacillus. The sequence goes on along the minus strand of NZ_JBAVFI010000279.1, from coordinate 3,148 downwards.
TTCCATCCGCAGCAGAAGCCAGCCCATTTTCCGTAAGCTTTATGTGCATAATAGCAAAACGAACCTTCTTGCGGGTCCACTGCAGTCATTTTAGCTAATAAATTATAGACAACATAAGTTCCGACTGCTGCCAAAATAAAGGAAAGAACGATAGATGGTCCAGTAATTTTGATTCCAATGGCGGACCCCAGAAAAAAACCTGTACCTATCGTACATCCAACTCCAATCAATGAAAGCTGCCACCATTTTAAATCCCCTTCATTAGGAGCAGACCCTTTGCAAGAGTTACTTGATGGGAAAAAGAAATCCAAGCCCATTACCTCCTTCAACACGTATTATCATTCGAGTATTGAAGTATATTTATGTACGAAACATCTTTATTTGGAATAATGATTAAAAAAGCCGACTCGTAAAGAATCGGCTTTGGAAAAATTATTTTTTGCTTTTTTCGGAATCAGAATTATTTTTTAGACCCGTCATTGTCCTGTAAATTTGAGTGTACATGCTTCCCTGGACGATATTTTCCAGAAAGAATTCGCCAATTAGCTTCTTATATTCTTCGTCCTCAAACATCTTTTTATTTTGCAGTTCCATTTCCGCTAATCCTTCATAAGTTGAGATTAATGCATACGTATGATCTTCCCCTGAAATCGGCGATAACAATTCAATCCGATGATCATACTGCTCATTTCGGAAGCTTTGAATCATCCGTATATTTTTAACAGCGTCAGGAAAATTTTCCTGCTTGATTTCAAATGTTTGGATAACAATAACAGACATAGCCTATCCCCCTTGTAAATCATAGATAGGATTAGATTTTTCAAATGGAAGATAATCTATTCATGCACAGTATGCTTTTATATCTGCTGCTCAAATAACCTATTGCGATCGTTGTACTTAGTCATTATTTTTAACAGTACAAGATTTATCACTAAAAGCCCAAAACCAATTAGCGACAGAACCACCGGATTCATGACTAAAAATCCAGTTGCCTGGCCAACAAAAAGGCCCATAATCGGAATGATCAAAAGTCCGCCCAGCTGCTGTGCTTCCTGAAAGCCTTTCGCTCTTGCGGATACAAAGACATTTACTAGAATCGTGAGGATCGTGATCATAGGTACGACCCATAGAATCAAAATAAGCCAGTTTGTATTTGGGAAAATCAAAAACCCAAACATATTGTAAGTAAGACTAATTGTGATAATACCGAATAGCACGAAGCTTATTAATGTTATTCCAATGGCAGGAATAAATGCCGACAGTACTTTTCCTAAAAATAAATCCTTGACCGTGATGGGTGAAAATAACAAAGTTTCCATCGTTCTTCTTTCTTTTTCGCCGACAAAGCTGTGTATAGCAATCATCATCGCATTTATAGTTGGGATAAGCAAAAAGATTGAGCCGAACATATAATTGATGACCACAAAGATGATTTGGTGCTTCATGCTAGGCAGGCTGCTGATGAATTCTCCCGTTTTCGTTTCCTGCAGGCCTTTCAGTACATTATCGACCAATTCAGTGAACTCAGGTGAAGTAAGAGGAAGATATTTTATAACTAAAATAAATGCTAATGGAAGGATGACTGAAAAGATTGCAGGAAGTAAAATTAACCCCAGCCAGACCTGCACTGAGCTTGTAATTGCTTTAATATCTTTTGAAGCAATAAGCCAAATCAAGCGTTTATTCATTTTTTTCACCTCGGATCTTGAAGTATATCGATTCCAGATCGTTATTTTCTATTTCTACATGGTGCACCCATGCATTACGAATGATCTTTTCAAGCAGTGTTGAAATCGATTCCTTCGATGGTAATATGAATTGCAGAGTATTCACGCCCACTTTTGTGACAGGATGGCCATCATATTGTTTTTCAACAGGATTGAGGTTTGTCACAACTTTTAAAGTGATCTGACTTACATGACGTGATTGTAGTTCTAGTAAACTCCCTGACTCAATGATTTGCCCTTCATTCAGGAATAAATATTGCTGGCATACGTTTTCAAGCTGATGCAAAATATGCGAACAAAGAAAGATTGTCGTTCCTTGCTTCTCATTCAGCTCTTTTATAAATTTCAGGACTAGCTTAATTCCTTCAGGGTCTAATCCATTTGTTGGCTCATCAAGAAAGAGAAGCTTTGGATGATGCAAAATTGCCTTGATAATGCCAAGTCTTCGCTTCATTCCTGTACTGTAAGTACCAACCTTTTTATGCTGATGATCTGAAAGTTCGAATTCCTCCAGCAGGTTTTCAATTTGTTTTTTATCATAATGACCATAAAGCTTAGCAAAGAATGTCAGGTTATCAATACCAGACATTTCATGATACAAGCCTGCGTTTTCAGTGAGGATCCCACTGATTTTCCGGATTTCTTCACCATTTCTTTGAGGATCCATGCTGCAAACAGAGAGATGACCACTTGTAGGCGTGATGACCCCGTTCATCAACCGGATCATGGTGGTCTTTCCAGATCCATTAGGGCCTAATAACCCGACAATTTCTCCTTCTCTAACCTTCATGGTTACATCTTTGAGGACTGTTTGTTCTGCGAACTTTTTTGATACAGAATCCAGTACTATCATATTACCTGCCATCACTTACCTCCATTAAATAATGCTGTTAAATATAAGACGGCTGAAACTTATTTTCGTTCAATTTTTATAAAATTATAGAATGAGAGTTTATTTGATTTTAGCAATTAAATAAATAAATTTATATAAAATTTTACTTTTGAGGAAAATAAAAGAAGAACCAGCATTTGCTGGTTCTTACAGCTTGTCGACAAAGGTACAGTTAATAGATCGGTTATTGAAAACCTTTTGATTGGAGTGGAAGGCGCGTAGACTCATCCGAAAATGCTAACGCATTTCCATCGTGCGTGGGCAGATTCGAGGAAGCAGTCCAGTGTCCTGCAGGCTCAGCGCCAGCCCCTAGAAGAATTTGCTTATGAAAAAGCCGGCAGTTGGGCTTTTTCAAATTTCTTCCGCGGAAAGCGAAGCGCCTGGAACGGTAATCAAAAGACCTGTTTTACTACCCACCAAATATGAAAAAACTGTAGACAAGTTCGCTTTTATCTAGTTTGTCAACGGCCTGGGAGAACCAGGATCTTACCTGTTAAAGTTCTCTTCTCATTGCTTGTAATACATCTAC
>NZ_JBAVFI010000278.1:0-1763 GCF_049588175.1 Mesobacillus sp. | reverse complement strand
GGCCGATGTTAACACCATATAGAGATAGTAGTTTTTTTGATGATTTAATGTCCATTGATAAACGAGCATAAACGTTACAGGAACGAAACTAGAATCAAGGGATAGCCCTGGTAACATTGGAATAACAGGAAAAGGATAATTTAATAATCCCAAATTCTTATTGTACAAGTCAACATAACCGAAAAGCATATGAATACTATAACCATAAAATCCCATGAAAAACAGTTTGCTTTTATCAATTTTGAAAAACAGAATAATTAAAGGAGCAATAAGAAGCGTAACCATAAGCCAATATTCAAACGAAGTGTAAAGTGCGTTATCCAGCCAGTAATGATTTAATGCTTCTTGCCCTTCTTTTCCCATTTTCACAATTTTATCGAATTCTTTAATTCGGCGTCCGTCCACATTGATTCATCCTTTAAGATAAATATTCCTACTATTATTGTTCCAAATTTCTTATTATATATGTTTCCATATCCGTTCTTTTTGGATAGAATCATCTTTCAATGTATTTTTACTCTCGGCTATTAAAGCCCATATAAAGAAATACAAAAGGAAGAGCTGATTAGGATATCAAGTTGTGGAGGAAGCGGAACTTGTAATCGTCCTTAATTTTAAATTGGAGCCCGTTATTTTTAGGAGTCAATTCAATAGAGGAATGCCATCATTTCTCAACTAATTGGCACTGACTAATATCTAATGACCAAAGTCCAGAATTCAAAATAACTCTGGATTCTGTTAAACTCACTTTCCTTTGAAAAATCGGTCCGTCTAATACGAATGTGTGATATTCTCCGAATTCGCCCATTACACAAATATCGTGGTTATGGATGTCTTCGAAAAACTTGCTGTCAAGCATTCTTCCGGCCCAAGTACAATCGAAATCTTTATCAGAAGCTCTACAAACCACCGCGGAGAAACCGAGTGTTATAAATTCATCCAGGAGTTTTGATGATTCCTCAGGGGAAATCCATACAGGAAATAGGGGAGCCAGCCCAGCTTTATTTGCTACTTCCTCATTCCATTTTCGATCTTCATCGGCATATAAACTGCCAAATGCAATCTCCTCAATACCATGCTGTTCTTTTAATTTAGTAAGTGCCTTTATTAGAGACGATTCATAATCACCTGCGGAATCCACTAGAACTAAAGGGATCCCCAATGCCTCAGCCTGTAATTTCAAGATTTCTAACCTTATTCCATGCGCATGATTCCGGGCATCATTTTCTGATACCATAGAAACTAAACAAGCGACATTCTTGTTTTCTTGCAACATTCGATATAAAGCAAGACAGCAATCTTTTCCGCCGCTCCAGCTTACAACAACTTTTTTATCGTTCATTGTTATTCACTACCTTCCGAATACAGATCAGTCTTTTCTTGTTGCTGCCATCCTGCTAATTTCCTTTTTTGAAACTCCCGGTTACCTTGGCCATTATTATGGAAAAAATAATATTCTCTTTCACTATGTTAATTCCTTTTCAAATGTTCGTAAATACTCGGAACGGTTTAAGGTGAAAGGGCACGTGGGAGCCTGTACATTTCGTTATGTGCAGAAGCATGGGGACGCACCTTATGCTTCTGTTTCTTAATTGTATTTTTCATCGTTATTCAATATTCTGTATTGAGCACCAGTTTTCTGAAGGAGCAAAGGGTACGTCCCTTTGCTCCTCCACTTCTACAGAGCTGCAAAATCCCATATCAAATAGCTCCCCAAAATAGATCTCCTGGAATTTTTTGTTCAGGATTCCGGTGTAATAGGC
>NZ_JBAVFI010000277.1:0-1614 GCF_049588175.1 Mesobacillus sp. | reverse complement strand
AACGGTTTTTTGGTGATCATCCGAGATTTCATATTCAACCATTTCCAAAGCCGGTGAATCGTATTGACTGCTTGCTTCCACTAAATCACTCTTGTCTGCAAATGCGATTGCTCCTTCGAGAGGCTTTCCGTTAATTGAATGGAAACTTTTGTTCAAGGCCTCATCCGTTGATGTGGCAATGCTGATTCCTTCTCCAGTGGAAATCATTTGTGGCCCCGTCTTGGAATCCAGTCCCTTCAAGGCAAAGTTTGAAAAGACAGGATGTTTAACACAACTAAAAGGAGCGTCTGAATCAAGAAGCAGCTCGTCTTTCGACAAAAAGTATTTCCCGAGCAATATTTTTGTCGCTTTTTTCACTAATTCAACTCCGGCTACCTTGCTGACTATTGGCATCGTTCGGCTTGAACGCGGATTGATTTCAAGAAGCAATACATCATTTCCATTCACTATAAATTGGATGTTCATTAATCCTTTATAGTTAATTTCTGTCACGATTTTCTTGGCATAATCGGCCATTAGTTGCTTTGTTTCAGCTGAAAAGCTCCGGGCAGGGATAATACAGAAGCTATCGCCTGAGTGTACACCCGTTTTTTCAATATGTTCAATAATCGCTGGTATAAGAATATGTTCACCATCTGAAGCAAGATCTAGCTCTGCCTCAGATCCTTTAAGATATTGGTCCACAAGGATCGGATACTGTATATTTCCTGCCTCAATTACACTCCTTAACTCTTGAGGATTATGGATCACTACCATGTTCAATCCTCCGATTACATAGGAAGGACGAATCAGTACAGGGTAACCTAATTGTTCAACAGCATTCAGAAGCCCAGCTTTATTCGCAGCCGTTTCTCCTTTAACTCTTGGGATATTTAGCTTATCAAGCAGCTGATAAAATTGGTCCCGGTCTTCAAATAGGTCAATTGTTTTAGAGCTCGTGCCCAGCAGCTGGACACCTGCTTTTTCAAGCCCTTTTGCCAGGTTCAAAGCTGTTTGTCCACCGAGCTGGACAATCACTTCTTGGATTCCCTCATTTTCGATGACATTCAAAATATCTTCAATCATCAATGGTTCAAAGTACAATCTGTCTGAGATTGCAAAGTCAGTGCTCACTGTTTCCGGATTATTGTTAATCATGATTGTTTCTATGCCTTCTTCCTTTAAGGCAAATACTCCATGTACAGAGCAATAGTCAAACTCAATTCCCTGACCGATGCTGATGGGCCCGCTGCCAATGACTAATACCTTGCGTTTGTTGCTTGCGGCAGGTGCTTCATTTTCTCCAAAATAACTGGAATAGAAATAATTTGAGGACGATTCAAATTCAGCGGCACATGTATCGACCATCTTATATACCGGTGTTACACCATAACTTTTTCTTAGTGATCTAATCTTTTCCTCCGTAACCTTCCACTCTTTGGCGAGAAATTCATCACTAAAGCCTTTTTCCTTAATGTGCCTTAACTCTGAGGCTGTAACTTTTTCGCTGCTTAGCCCTTCAATCATCTTTTCCATATCAATCATCGCCTTAAATTTAGCGAGGAAAAATAAATCAACTTTCGTTTTCTGATGCAGTAAATGAATGTCCTCATGATGGCGAAGCAGCTCAAGCAA
>NZ_JBAVFI010000276.1:0-1710 GCF_049588175.1 Mesobacillus sp. | reverse complement strand
CACTCCTTTTCGTTACTTAAGAGCAACTTTAATCTGTGAAACGCGTTTCAGGTCAAGCAATTTATATAAATTGAGTGAGGTTTTGGAAAATGGCTAATATCCGAGAAATTGCCCGACTTGCAGGAGTTTCAGTTACGACGGTCTCCAGGGTGCTTAATAACCATCCGTATGTAAGTCCAGCAAAGAGAGAAGTTGTCTTGAAAACAATTGAGAAATTGGGTTATAGCCGCAACTTGAATGCTGTACATTTATCAAAAGGGAAAACAAATATGGTCGGGATTGTGATGCCTACGATCAACCATCCTTATTTTTCCGGGCTTCTAGAAGGAATTGCCTTGGAAGCAAAGAAGCATAACATCCAGCTGGTGCTTTTTCAAACGGATTATAAGCGTGATAAAGAGTTGGATGCATTAGAACGATTGCGTGGTGGACTTATTGATGGGGTCATTTTTTGCTCTCGAGCTATTCCGTTTGATTTACTATTACAATATAAAGATATTGGGCCAATCATTTTATGTGAAGATGCAGACCAGCAGGAGTTCCCTTCCGTGTCAATAAAGCATGTAAAAGCCTTTAATCTTGGCTTGGATTACCTGGTTTCAAAAGGACATCGGAAAGTGGCCATATGTCTCGGCAGATTAGAAGGGACAAACAGCCAGAAACGAATAGAAGCATATATACAAAAACTTAAGCAAATAGGCGAGATACTTCGCAGTGAATGGATTCTGGGTCAGTGTTTGAGAATAGAGGATGGTAATAAAGTGATTACGAAGTATACAGAATGGGATGAAAAACCAACTGCTTTCCTCGTTGGGAATGATCAGGTTGCTGCTGGATTAATTTCTGAAGCAGATAGAATAGGCCTTAAGGTTCCTGACGACTTTGCAGTATTAAGTTTTGATAACCATCCAGTATCGGAAATCCTGAATATCACGACAATTGAAATTCCTGCTAATCAGTTGGGTATTGCTGCTTTTAATGCATTTGTCGAAAAATCCAACCATATAGATTTTGCTGATAAAATAGTGCTTCCGTTTCATTTGATAGAAAGGAAATCGGTTTAGTGGGACCTCGTAAGAAAAGAGCATCTGAATCAGATGCTCTACATTTATGTTCGTTATTCGGCTTTAACTTTGTTTCTATTTATAATGCTAATGGAATCATCCGCCATATAGTAGTCATGGCAATCAATTAAGATATCCTTCAATGTCTGTGGAACTCGGTTTGCATCATAAGCGCAGACTGTTGTGAAATCAGTTTCCTGCAACATTTGATCTGCCTCTTGCTCATACTCTCCAAGTGTTTGGAAAATCTCTTTTTGATCTCTCCATTCAACATGTGCCCAAGTCTTTATGGGTAGTTTCTTTTCCAGGTAAGGTGTAATCATATCTTTTAAATATGTTAGAATCGTTTCTTTATGAAAGTTGCTGCGGTAACAATAGAAGTCATAATTATTAATTGTATGGATCATGTCTATTTGCTCTTCATTAAACTTTTCATTGATTTTTTCCTGAATGATTGGCATGAAGCGATCATTCTCAATGATCATTACGTGATTCCCTAACTCCAGGGAAGCCGTGATATATGCCATCACATTATTAATATAGCGGTCCTGATCGTGAAAATAATAAAAAATATGTGCTCCGGTCATGTTAACTTCATTGATAAGGCTCTGAATCTCTTTTTGCATTGTTATCAGTCTCCTTTTGA
>NZ_JBAVFI010000275.1:0-5901 GCF_049588175.1 Mesobacillus sp. | reverse complement strand
GACTTTCACCATACCCGCGAGAACGACTAGAAGCGTCTGTAATTAAGTCATGAATATAAATATGTTTTTTATTGTAAAAACTCGTCCTCCAGCTAAGTCCAGCCAAGGAGACTATTTTCTCCTCATCATATAAGGCGAACAATTGATACCCTTCCTTTTTCATTTGAGAAAGCAGCTCAAAATACGTTTCATCTGTCAAATCAGTCCTCAATTGTTTCATAACTGGGAATGCTTCAGACAACTCTTCCTTATTGGTCAATTCCTTTATAATCTTCATTTAGATCACACACCTTTTTTCATATTCACTTAATACATTTAGAATGTTCTTTGGGATGTTTGGCCCAAATGAATTCTTTATTTAAACACAGGCATCCATTGACCGGCATAAGATAGGCTAGCAGGAAGGGATAAAAAAATCATTCCCTATATAGAAGAATCCTGAGAATTATCTAAAATGCTTCTCCATAGGCTCTTTGCAATGTGTATATCCGTTCCGTCCATAAAATTCAATACTGCTCTCACTCGGCCATACGATAATGAATTCATATTTCATTTCCGCTGCCCATTCGTTCACCTTAAATAGAAGCTTGCTGCCAACCCTTTGGCCTCTGTATTCTGGCACTGTATAGACATTTGTCATATAAGCAAAAGGATTCGTGATTCTACCTGGACGCGGTACCTTTTTTAACAATTCAATATAAATATGAGAAACAATTCTACTGTCGTTTTCTGCTATCCAAATAAACCACTCGCCACTGCCGATTGCTTCCTCCAGGAAATCTCCGCACTCTTTTTCAAAGGTGCTATATTCTGTGCCCTCGCCCATTTCAGGATAATCCTCAAGGGTAAAATCCCATCTCATTTTAATAAGCTGATCTATATCTTTTTCATGAGCTAATCTTAATTCCACAATCTTTTCCTCCAATTTTCATCTGTGGATCGAATAAACAGCCTGTTCAGCTCCGAACCGGATTAGCGTTTTTTCCCTTTTCATGCCTACACATTCTAAAAGTCTGCAGGAAGCCTCATTGGCTGTTTGTGTTTCTGCGATAAGTTTTGAAAGATTCAATTCCATTAAACCGTATTTGATGACCATCCCAACTGCCTCTCTCCCGTAACCCTTCCCCCACCATTCTGGCATGAACTGGTAGGACACCTCGGTATACACGCCATCATGATGTGGAGTGAGTGAAACTAAGCCCATGAACGCATTAGAAATTCTCTCTCTTACTACCCAGAAAAAAGATTTCCCCTCATTTTCAAGCATAACTTCTGCAGCTTTCAGCAAATGTGCTTCATCAACAATGCCGCCTAAATACTTTCTAACATTATGGTTTAAATACAGATTTTTAATATCAATAAAATCAGCACGCTTTAAATCAAAAAGCACGCATCGTTCTGTCTCGAGCACAAGACCACCTCAATCTGTTATACGATTTTTTGCTATGATAAAAGCAAACCCAAACGGAATCAAAGGCACAAGTCCAAGCAGCATGAACCAATTCTCTGCTCCAAAGAAATAAATAGCAGGCAAAAAAATCGTTAATCCACACCATAAAAAGGCTTTCCATGATTTTTTAATCATCCCGATAGCAAATAAAATACCCGCTGCACTGACTAGTATCCAAAATATCAAACTAGCATCTAATACCATGTGCTGGCCTCCCTATTGGCTGCTATTTCATAATTTCAATCGGGCATCAGCCATGTGAACCATCTGCCATGCCCCTCTGTTTCCGCTATTTTATTTAAGCTTTCTTTTCCATTCAAATAGTAATCAAGGTGGAGATCTCGGTCCTGAATATTGTTATAAAGATGGAAAATGTCCCGTTTCTCTCCTACATTCTTGATGTTCTGAAGAAGTCTTTCCTTTGTTTCAATAGGCATCTGATTGGCAACGTGAGTATGGAAAACACAAATGATCTGATCATCAGGAATATATTTTGAAATGCTCTCAAGCAATTCGACACCATCACCCTCTATTAATTTCAACGTGTTGTTCCTCACATAGCATGCTGCTTTTTCAAATAGTTCGCGTCTTTCTTGATGTTCTGGCCAGATCAGCGATTTAAGCCACAAATAATCTTCTTCATCTGATACATCATTAATATGAAGATCTATTCCAATTCTTGAAGCAACATTAAAATTACTTAATTGATTTAAAGGGGTGTAGTCTCCCCTTATTTCAGCTGAAATATGTACATCTGAATTTTTAAAACCATAATTCCGCTCTGTACCATACGAGTATTTGTATTTCTCGACTAAGAGCTGCAGTCCTGCACTTGTGCCTATTTCAATTAAAGCCAGAGGTTTTTTAGTCATCCTGTATATATAGCTAAAAGCTGGATAAAGGTATGAGCACCTGCTAACTTCATTTGTCTGCACAATCTTGTTTGTTAGAATCTCGTTTATTTCTTTGGATTTTTGTACGCAGAAATCTCTGAAATAATTTAGCGACTCTTCGGACTTTCGCGGTTTTTTTACTAAGCTTGGATAAAACTCTCTTAATTCATGCTCATTTCCTTTTAACAATAGATAGTGAACAGCCCCAAAAAGCAGATTTGGGATAGGCTGACCTCCTCTTCCTTTTGATGCTAGTTCTAGAATTTCCTCATCCTCAGCTATTTTCATTGCCAGGAATTCATATAAAGGACTTGAATTCCTGCACTCTTCGATTGCAAAACTCCTGAATTTTCCAGCAAGATGATTAGAATTCAAATTCCCCGCCACCCTTTGACTAATTTTCAATTTCTATAATTTCTCATTAAATTAGCAGAAACCATCATTAAGAAATAAAAGGTTATACTCGCTAAAATGGCTTGCAATAAATAGTTTCCTATTAGCAAAGAAGTTGGATTCTCTTGGGGATTGACCAGGCCCAATTGAAACGGAAATGCATCATCTAAAGGCGTTAACGATGTACGCTGTTCAATTATCGGCAAGGGAAAACCCAGCTTGTGCTTAGTTAAATCATATTCTGCAGTAACAATTACGGAATCAAAAACTGGTGTAATGGAAACCACTATCCATCCCATAGCAATAGAAATAATTAATAAGCGCGGATTAACTTTTATTTTTATCTTTCTCACACCGCTAATCCCACCACAAAACCAATTTTCTATACACTTTCAGCTCTTCAATAAATCCTTCTATACTCCCGGGTCCTTGGTCGACGATGTCTGGGCAAAGTTCATACAATTCTTTTACGAAAGGCTGCAAGTCATTATTCCTTGGAAACTCGTCAAAATCGACTTCGACCCAATCATGATCCGCCCCAATAATAGTAAAGGAATATCGTTTATGCCACTCCTTCAATTTAAATACTACTTCATCATTGCTAATGTCATAGTTTTCACCATTCGTCTGCTGGATTTCAAGTATGTCAAACTGGTCATTTCCTTTTACAATCGATACGCTTGTGCTATTGTTTCCTCTTTCATTTATAAAAGCTAAACAGTCCAATGGCTTTAATTCGGATTGCAGCTTATAGAGAATACCTTCCGCTGAGTCCTTTGTCGTATTAAAGGATATACCAATTACTTTTTCAGCACTGTCTGAATATAAATCTTTTTGATAAAAAGGCCGTAAATTTGTATTAGCAGCCTTTTTTATGACTGTTATCGTTTCTTCTGCAAAACCTAACTGAATAGCCAATTCATCAACGTTCACTTGCTTTGCCTGATTTTTGGCAAGACCAAATAATTTCTTCCAGTCCATTTATTCATCACCTGCTAATTTTTGTCATCAATACTCAAATGGAAATAATCCGGCATCAGCTTTACTAGTTCCTTAGACAAAGAAGATTTACCCGAACTAGATACCCCGTTCAACAAAATAATCTTACCTTTATTCATATTTTTCCTCCGCTGATCTCTACTTAATATTGCATAGGATGATGCGTCACTGAATAGTTGTTATCAGCTGCTATCTCAAGTCACATTTATTAACTGGCAAGACATAATTAAATCTGCCTTGTCCTTCGGTGATTCGGTATCCAAATAAAAGTCTTCCGCCTTCCAGTATCTTTGTTCGAATTTTTGAAGGTTTAGTTGAGTTTCACTAGTTTCACGGGAAAATCTCACTTCCCTAGGACAATCAAGAAATACAGTATAGTCAAATAAACTTCCCCATTCCTCTCTTAAAAGGAAAACGCCTTCTACAATGACCACTGCTGCATCTTTTAACCCTACCTCTTTCAATTCTTGCTGGTCTTTTTCATGATCATAAAATGGCAGCAAAAGTGTATCCGAAATAGGAAGTTTTTCAAAAAAATGCTCTTTAAGCCAAAATACATCCCACTGGAGAGAATAATATTCATACCATTCATCATAGCCGGTATTATAACGTTTTGACCTTTCTACAATGAAATCATCTATATGCAAAATGCGATAAGGAATGTTCAAATTCTCTAATACCTTGCCGAGCCTTTTTACAAGTGTTGTTTTCCCTGACCTGCTCAAGCCATCAATTCCTAAAACAAACCGCTCTCCTCGTTTCACTGACTTAAAAAGTGATGTGAATTGTTGTACGACATCCACTGCAGCTCCCCTCACCTTCCACAACTATATTTCCTTCTAAATAACATTAGCAGACACTATAAATATAATAATTCTTCATAATGGCTTATATTTCCTTTTCATAAAGAATGCTGCCTATCCAGGCAGCTAAAGGTTTGTTGCTTTCTTGCTCCGTTTTATTACCTCAGCCTCTTGAATGCTTTCCTTCAGCCAGATTGGTGACCTCGGATGGGCATAAATTTCATCGGCTGTAAGCCATAATACCTCTTCAACTTCTTCCGTGCTTTTTGCAAAAGGTTCACCAGACTCGATCTCAGCAAGAAATACAAAGTCCATGACTTCTTTTCCGTCCCCAAGCATAAAAGTAGTATTGCGAACGTACTCAACTTTGTCCTTAATCGTCACTCCAACTTCTTCATACAGTTCTCTTTTTAAAGTTCTTTCAAGCAAGTCCTTTGTATTGCCCTCGTTCTCCACTGTACCTCCCACCAAAGATAACAGACCTCCTGCGTGTTCTTCTTTGGTGCTTCTTTCAATGATAAGCCACTTTCCATCTCTAAATAGGGCTCCCTCAACATTAATAATGAACATTTTTGGCTCCCTTATCATTTGTTGTATAAATCTTCGCCTCGCCTCACATTAATTCCTCCTTTGAGTCTAAGGACCTGTAACTTTTTTAGAAGGTCCCTTTATTACATTAAAAAAGCATTAAATGAAAAAGTTACACATAGTTTTTACTAATTTTAATATACTGAAAATTCGTTAAATTTACACATGCTTTTCTCCTATTGATACTTGTATAATAGTATTACAGCAAGAGTTACCTAAGGTCAGCTACAAAAATTTAGACTTTAGGAGTGTGAGGAAGAATGTCAGAAAACATTATTTTGGCAATGTTGATTGGCGGGTTTGTTGGATTGACGGGCCATGTTAGAAAACGAGGCAAGATCATCATGCCCAGAAAGACAAAGAAGTTTATCTATCTCGGTTTTCTAGAAGAAATTCTTACAGGTGCCTTAGCTGCTGCATTGCTCGTGATATCGTCAGAGGCGGATTCGCTGTTAAGAGTATTTTTAATGTCAATAATGGCGGGTTTTGGTGGAGATGCATTACTAAGAGGGCTTGAATTGTATAGAGTAGACAACAGTAACCGAGGCGCGGAGGATATCGGCAATGAAAAAACTAATACCTCAGCATGACAGAAAAAAGTTTGCTGCAATATTTTTCAAGCAGCTACACGAGTGCTTGATTTTTTTTTGGTGAAAATGAACTTGGGAAAGTTTTAAACCTCTTTGAAAAAAATCCTCTTCTATCTTCAATTCCTATTTTGATTCAAAAAGTAAAAAGTTAGATAATGTTTTTCAATAAATCCACCCTTTTTATA
>NZ_JBAVFI010000274.1:0-1736 GCF_049588175.1 Mesobacillus sp. | reverse complement strand
CTTTATAGTAACTGTTTTTAACTAAAATATTTGGGCCCAGGCACGAAACAGCTGGGCAATGGCAGCTTAGCTCTTTTGAAAGTTCGGATGCCTGCCACTTATCAAATGCCTCTTGCAGGTTAGTAGTTTGAACATTACCAAGTGGCGGTGTATCGCCAAAATCAGTAACGATCACATCACCATTAAATATATTAACATTCAAACGGGAACGGCCGTCTGGATCATTGCGGACTGTTACATTTTTACTGTTATACAGTCGTTCCAGAAGGCTTAGGTCGTCTGGGTTATGGCTGCATGCATAGAATGGCAGAGTGCCGAATAACATCCATACATGTTCATCACGGACATCGAGCAGGTGATGGATGGCTGACCTGATTTCCTCAAGTGTTAACACTTCCAAATTGCTTGCAAAATCGCTAGGGTACATTGGGTGTACCTCATGCCTTTGACAGAGCATTTCTTTGACGATTTGATTATGTATTTTTTCTAAATGTGGCAATGTCCGTTTGTTTAACATTGTTTCTGCAGATACCATTACTCCTGCTTTTACTAACTCTCTGCTGTTTTCTATCATTCTATCAAAATATTTTTCTCGCTGTTGATAATCTGGCTTTTTCTCCATACGGGCGAATCCGCCCTCGACAAAATCATCGACTGTACCCCAGTTATGTGAAATATGCAATACGTCAAGATAGGGAACGATTAACTCATAACGAGTTAAATCCACAGTAAGATTTGAATTTATTTGTGTACGGACACCTCGTTCATGAGCATACTTTAAAATTGGAACTACATAATCTTTTACTGAAGTAAGCGAGAGCATCGGTTCTCCACCTGTAATACTCAAGGATCTTAATTTTGGAATTTCCTCTAGCCTTTGAAGAAGCAATTCTAAAGGAAGTGCTGCCGGATCCTTTGGTTGAAGGGTGTATCCTACCGCACAATGCTCACAGCGCATATTACAAAGAGTCGTTGTAGTGAATTCAATATTAGTGAGCTGAGGTTTGCCATATTGTTCAATATCCATGTAGGCTTCCCAGGGGTCATATTGAGGGGTGATCTTTTTTATGGATGACATGATTAACTCCTTAGTATCAGTATTCGAAAAACCATTCTATTATATCTGTTTTGGGGTGATCTTTGCTATTCTCTATAAGGTATTTTGAATTGAAGGATTTAATGTACTTTACATACAAAAGTTAATAGTTCATTACCGGTGCTATGGACAACTTGTTTCGGTTCATAGAACCATAATCCAAAGGTACTATTTATTTAATTACAGACACCCATCAAAGTAAAGTTCAGAAAAATATGATATAATTAATTTAGTAACAGGTCATAATACCAACTTATTAATTAGCGAACAAACGCTTTAACGCATCACCGCCTCGGGGGTCTGACCCCCAACGAGTTAATGCGTTAAATTGATGGAGGGGCTATTTTGTTAACGAATCATTTGGATTTTCGTCTGGAACCTAGGATTATGGAGCTTTATGAGGAGCATAAGCTGCGGGCTGAGAAGATTGACTGGGGTTATCATGAGTTTTTGCCGTGGGACAAGGGTATGGATTTTAGGAGAGTGCCATGGAATGAAAGTCAGGTAACATTGCCTGCGCCAGTGATCACAGCGATTGAAACAGCACTTCTAACCGAGGTGAATCTTCCTTGGTTTACATCGTACTTAGATCAGACTTTTAAAGGTTCTTTGACAGTCATCAAGGATTTTGTCCATACGT
>NZ_JBAVFI010000273.1:0-9306 GCF_049588175.1 Mesobacillus sp. | reverse complement strand
TGCTTATTCTTATCATAGTTATAACGAATTTTATACTCATCCAGTGACCTAATCGGTATCTTTACGACATCCCTGCCGTTGGACATGACAATACTTTCTTCTGTGATCAAATCAGGAAGATTATTGCGGATTGCTTCCTGCACCTTTTCCTGATGGCGCTGCTGGTCATCATGTCCTTTGCGGTGGAGGGACCAATCTTCCTGGGAAATCACGAACTGGTGACTACTCTCATCGGTCATTTTCAACCCCTCCTTTTAATGATCCAATTGACTGTAACAGAAATGTTCTTATTGTCATACAATATCCCGATGGCCATAAGCACTAAGGGAATTGTAATTACTCTATCTTATGCAGGAAGCGAAAATAATTTACAAATAATTTTGACAATTCTCCATTTCTCTTCTTCCAGACAAGCCCATTTTCTGTGCATGCCTTTTAAAGCGTGTTGTCCCTCCAAAGATTCATTGAAAAAATTTAATCTTCAAAGTTTTTTGTCCATGTTTTTGCTCACACCGACTCCCCCTGCGGCGGCTGCGATTTACCAAACTGAATGCCGATACTATACTAGAATGGTAGTTTTGCTAACTACTTTTTATGATTTATGTAAAACAGTTCGGAATGATAATGAAACATTTTTCAAAAAGGCTGTGTAAAAGTTCATCGTTGATTTTTAGCACCTGTTGATTGGAGCGGAGGGCACTCGACTCCTATGAAAATGCTAACGCATTGCATAGATAGTGGGGCAAAATCGAGGAAGCTGTTTCAATGTCCTGCAGGCTCACCTGACGCCCCTAGAAGAATTTGCTTATGAAAAAAAAGCTGGCAGTTGGGCTTTTTCATAATTCTTACTCGGAAAGCGAGTGCCTGGAGCGGAAATCAACAGTCTAGTTTAACAGATCGTTCAAAAAAAATAACCTTCGCTTTTCAGCAAAGATTACTCTTTATCCTTATTAAATTGAACCGGGTCTGGCGCTTTGCCATAGTTTTCCTTAAGATCTTGACCAGTGCGGCGGTTTTCCATCTGCTTCCCTAGGTTTTCCATTTCCTCTTCATTCCGGGCCATTGAACTGTTTTTAGGAACATAGTTTTTCGGCAATTCATTTTTGTTCATTCTAATCACCTCTTGCCGGTACTATTCCCTCTTTTATGCATTTATAAACTTAAAAGAGCCTGCAAAGACATTTGCAGGCTCTAACGAATTTTATCTATTTAACAAGCTTCCTACATAGCGCAGCAACTCGTTGGCCGATGTAGAATTGTATCCATGCTCGTCAATCAGCCTGGCGACTACATTGTTGATTTTCTTCAACTGCAGTTCATCGGGAGTCTTCGCAGAAGTCGTAATTTTTACAATATCCTTGAGGTCGGCGAACAGCTTTTTCTGGATAGCTTCACGCAAGCGGTCATGTGAGTTGTAATCAAATCGCTTTCCTTTACGCGCATAAGCGGAAATTCTGATAAGAATTTCTTCACGGAATGCTTTTTTCGCATTCTCGGAAATGCCAATTTGCTCCTCAATGGAACGCATTAGCTTTTCATCAGGGTTAATTTCCTCTCCAGTAAGTTGGTCACGCATTTTAGCCTTATTGCAGTATGCTTCGACGTTATCGAGATAATTTTCCATAAGCGTCTTAGCAGATTCCTCGTATGAATACACGAATGCTTTCTGAACCTCTTTTTTCGCGATATCATCATACTCTTTGCGAGCAAGTGAAATATAATTCAGATAACGCTCACGTACCTCTGAGGTAATGGATGGATGCTGGTCAAGGCCATCCTTAAGAGATCTTAATACGTCGAGCGCATTAATGGTCTTAATTTCTTTCCTGATAATCGTTGAAGATATTCGGTTGATGACGTAACGTGGATCAATACCGCTCATGCCTTCGTCCTGGTGCTCTCTCTTCAATTCTTCCACATCAGCACTATTGTAGCCTTCAACGTTTTCACCATCATACAGTCTCATTTTCTTTACCAGGTCAATATCGCCTTTTTTCGGGTCTTTCAAGCGTGTAAGAATGGTGAACATTGCTGCTACCCTTAGTGTATGTGGAGCAATATGGACATCATTTACATCGCTTTCCCTGATCATTTTGTCATAGATCTTTTCTTCTTCAGTAACTTTTAAGTTGTAAGGAATTGGCATCACGATGATGCGTGATGCAAGGCTTCATTCTTTTTATTCGAAATGAACGAACGGTATTCTGTTTCATTCGTGTGCGCCACGATTAGTTCATCTGCACTGATCAGCGCGAATCTTCCCGCTTTAAAATTTCCTTCCTGGGTCAAACTCAGTAAATGCCAGAGGAATTTTTCATCACACTTGAGCATTTCCTGGAATTCCATCATCCCTCGGTTCGCTTTGTTCAACTCGCCATCAAAACGGTAAGCTCTTGGGTCAGATTCCGATCCATACTCAGCAATTGTGGAAAAGTCGATGCTTCCTGTCAAGTCTGCAATATCCTGTGATTTTGGATCGGATGGACTGAATGTACCGATTCCCGTCCGCTTATCTTCTGAGAAGAAAATTCTTTCAACAATTACATCCTCTATTCTGCCGCCATATTCCTGTTCCAATCTCATCATATTAAGCGGAGACAGATTTCCTTCAATTCGAATACCATATTCATCATAGAAATCCTTACGCAGATGGTGAGGAATCATATGCAGCGGGTCCTCATGCATCGGGCAGCCTTTAATCGCATAAATCGCGCCTCTGTCTGTATGCGAATATGCCTCCAGCCCTCTTTTCAGCATGGTTACTAGAGTGGATTTACCACCACTTACAGGTCCCATCAACAGGAGGATCCTTTTCCTGACATCCAGCCTTTTTGCAGCGGGATGGAAATATTCCTCAACCAGCCGCTCCAATGGTTCCTCAAGGCCAAACAACAGTGAATTAAAGAAGGAATAGCGTTTCTTTCCTTTTTCTTTTTCAATTCCAGCATCTTTGATCATATTATACACACGCGAATGTGCCGATTGAGCAACCCATGGCTGTTCCTTCACGATTTCAAGGTATTCCCTGAACGTCCCTTCCCACTTCAGCTTCTCTTCATCCTGGCGGTATAACTCAATCTTTTTTAATATATCCATATGGACCTCCCCATGTAGCGTTATCAAGAGACGATTAATAAATTCTATGCAGCAAACAATTTGAACATGCGTAAAGGTTCAAGCTCCATGATTGTCCTTTTTTGTTTATACTAGTAAAAAATCATGCCATTCCTTCACAGTTTCAAACTTATAGGCTATAATAAAATTTATATGGACAAATCCAACAAAAGGGAGGCTTACATACATGAAACTTCTAATAATCATAGGCGTTACTGTTGCATTCTTATCTGCAATCTTCACTGCGGGATACAATGATAAGCCGGGCATCAATAAAAAATAAAAAGCTGCCGAATGGCAGCTTTTTTTATTTGGCTATGTTCACGATCGTATTTGGTCTTTGGTTTTCCCTGCTTTATAGCCTTGATTGCTTTATTTCATTCGCTAAGCAATTTTTACAAATCTCGAAAGCAAGTTTATTTTTTTAGGCTATCTCTTTTTCATATGGCTTTGTTAACATTGTCTGTGCTATAAATCAACATTGACCTTTAACACAGCCTTTTATAAACAACTCGCTATGAATTCCTGCATTTAATTTGTCTTATCTCTTGTTCAACTTCTGGTTCTCAACAAACTCCTTCATATACTTCCTCGACTTTCTGCCAAGCATCTTGGCCATTTGACTAGTCCAGGTATCTTCACGTTTGCCGCCAGTTCTCTCACGATAATAGTCCGATGTCGTTTGATTGTACTCTTTCAGCTGCTGCTCCAACACGTTCTGATCCTGCTCATACTCATTTTCCATATAGACATGTTCTAATGGCAGCCGTGGTTTTAGATCTGTTTCTTGATCTGGATAGCCTACTGCGAGACCAAATAAAGGCACTACATACTCCGGAGTCTTCAATACTTCTTTCACTGCCTCGAGATCATTCCTGATACCGCCAATATAGCAAATGCCAAGGCCCATTGATTCGGCTGCAATCGCAGCATTCTGTGCAGCAAGAGCTGTATCGATTAGTGCGACCATGAACTTTTCAGTGCTCTCTATGGAATCCGAAAGATCAGCATTTTCTAGATCGCCAATCATCTTATGACGGTAAAGGTCCGCACAAAAAACAAAAAAATGGCCATTTTCTGCTACATAGGACTGATTGCCTGCGAGTTCTGCGAGCCGCTGCTTTTTTGGCCTGTCTGTAACACCAATAATTGAATATGCCTGAATGAAACTTGAAGTGGAGGAAGCTTGCGCACTTTTCACGATCGCTTCGATTTGCTCCCGATCCAAAGGCTTGTCCTCAAATCGTCTTACCGAACGGTGCCGCAGAATAGTATCAATTACATTGTTCATGCCCTCAACTCCTTTTAGTTCTGTTTTTAAAATGTAATGCCAAAAAGGAGACCCATTATAATGGTCTCCTTAATATTTCCGCAAATCACGATAATCCTGCTGGCGCAGCGCCTCATAAATCAAAATAGCCGCTGTGTTTGACAGGTTTAAGGAGCGGATATTTTCATTCATTGGCAGCCTCAGGCATCTTTCAATATTATCTTCAATTACTTCTTTTGGAAGGCCAGTTGTTTCCCGGCCAAAAATAAAGAAGAAATCCTTTTCTGCCACACTATAATCAAAATCAGAGTGTGCCTTTTTTCCAAATTTCGTTACATAAAAAAATTCTCCGCCTTGATTCTTCTCATAAAAATCATCAAGCGATTCATAATAATGTATTTTAACGTGCTCCCAATAATCCAATCCAGCACGCTTCAGCATCTTATCATCCGTCGAAAAACCCAACGGCTTAATCAAATGCAGTTCTGTATCCGTTCCCGCACATGTACGAGCAATATTTCCTGTGTTCGCTGGAATCAGGGGCTGGTATAATACTACATGCAATGCCATGACTTTCACCTCTATCTAAAACTCTAACAGCTATTATACCACTACACTGCGGGACGACAAAGAAAAGCGCAGTCTGCATGGGAGAAAGCTTTTAAGTTTTAAGCCGCAAAGAATCTATTTGACATCATAAGAGCATGCCCATATGCCGAGGATGTCACTGATCATCGTTAATCGTGAAGAATCTATATTTAATATTTGGAGTATAAGCTGTTGAATCCTCGTACGCCCAGTACCTCATCCTGCTGTTATACGTATGTGCATTCACAAGCGGCATTCCGTTAGCATCATGCCCCGTGACAATCGTCGTATGGTCAAAGCGGCCATCACCCTGGAAATCATAGCAGATCACGTCCCCAAGCTTAAGCTCCTCAGCACTGCTCACCTCTCTGGCCCTCAGTCCGAGCTTTGAGGCAGGAAGATACCAGCGCATCGCATTGGCTACAGTCCAGCTGAAGCTCCAATTATTATTTTGCATCCACCAGCCGTTGCTGCGGTTTGGATAACCCCTCATCGGAGCTCCCCCAGTATGCAGGCATTGGGAAATATAGTTTGTACAGTCTACCTCGAATTTTTTATACGCAGGATTAAAGTCATTCCACCATCTCTCGGCATATTGAACAGCTTTTAAACGATCATATTGATATCCTGCCCTATTTTGTGATGACTCCTCTGCAAACACAGGCATGGATGCATCAACTTCTACTACTGGCTCAGATTCTTTCAACTTCTCATCTTTAACCAGCACGCCTTTATAAAACTCGGCCTGCCTCTTTTCCACTTCCTCTTCCATATAAAAGTGGCCCTTTAGCTTAATTAAGTATTGGAAATGGACATCGTACATTACCTTTACTGTCTCCTTGCCCTCCATTTTTTTTTCAATTCTGCCCTTTGCTTTCGCTTTTACTATTTCAGCAGATCTTCTTGAGCAGCTCTGCTTCTTTTTCTCGATTGCAGGGCATTCATGCAAAAGATTCCGTGGCATTGAGACACATTGAAGGACACGCTGTTCAAGCAGCTCCTGCAGTTGTTCACGCATGTTCATCACTCCCTTCATCTTTCATATTTATGAAGAGAGTCAGGATTTCACGCATATAAAAACTGTTTTATAAAGAATATAGCCCTACACCTGCACATCAAGGAAAAAGAAAAGAGGAATGGATCCATTTCAAATCCATCCCTCTTTATTTTGATAGAGTTGTTTCTGAACCACCCTTAAAGAACTCCAGCCCTTTACCTATCTCATTTAGAACATCTGCATCTTTTTCAGCCTTAAATGCTGCAGTGAGTGCAGTAAACGCTTCTTGTCCGCCAATTTTGCCCAGAGCCCATGCAGCCGTCCCCCTTAGGACGGGACGCGGGTCTTCATTCATTACCTCTATTAGCTCCGGAATGGCTGTTTCATCCTTATAATGCGCCAATGCAATTACTGCATTTCGCTGGATTGGCTTCTTTCCTCTCCACGACCCTGATACGTGTCCAAACTTCTCTTTAAAGTCACGATTGCTGATTGTTAATAATGGCTTTAACAGCGGTTTGGCAATTTCCGGATCAGGCTCCATTTCAGGGTGGAAGTGAAAATCCTTCCCCTTATTTTCCGGACAGACAGTCTGGCAGGTGTCACAGCCATATAGTCGGTTGCCCAGTTTCTCACGGAACTCATCTGCCAGAAACCCTTTCGTCTGTGTGACAAATGCAATGCACTTCTGAGAATCGAGCTGTCCGCCTTGGATAAGGGCACCAGTCGGGCAAACCTCAACACATTTATTACAGCTGCCGCATCTATCTTCCATTGGTGCATCCGGTTCAAAAGGAATATTGGTAATCATTTCACCAAGATACACATATGAACCAAATTCTGGGGTAATAATTGAACAGTTCTTACCGCTCCAGCCAATCCCTGCGCGCTCAGCAACAGCCCTGTCCACAAGTTCACCTGTATCGACCATTGATTTAAATCTAGCACCTGGGACCTTTTCAGCAATATAGTCTTCAAGTTTTTTCAGCCTGTCTCTTAATATCGCATGGTAATCCGTTCCCCACGATGCTCTGCAAAAAATGCCTCTTCGTTCACCCTTCTTGCTGACAACCGTTGTTCTCATCTTAGATGGGTAAGCGAGCGCAATCGATATGATAGATTTCGGCTGTTCAAAGATCAGCGCAGGCTCGGTTCTCTTTTCAATATCTTTTTCTTCAAAACCAGATTGATATTGGAGCTCCTGCTGTTTATATAATCGAATTTTCATTTCCTCGAAAGTCGATGGTGATGCAAAACCGATTTTATCTATACCAATTGTCTTGCTATAATCAATGATGTCTTGCTTAATTTTGTTAATGTCCATTGAAAGGTACCTCCTTTCCGTGAAGATTATTTTTCAAACGGCGTATCTATATAAACACATCTTTTGTAAGAATTCATTATGAAGTTCCTAATTTTCAAATGCACATCACTTTTATGATAAACTATTTTAAAGAAGTTTTGGAGGTGGAATCAATGGAAATTAAGGTTTCCAGTACAATATGTAATCACATACCCGGGTTTTCGGTGGGGGTTATAGAATATAAAGATATCCAGGTAGGGGACTCTCCGCAAATGTTAAAAGGCAGGCTTCAGCTTTTCCAGGAATCCATTTACTTTGATCTCTTAGAAAAGAATGTGACGGAGCTGGATGGCATTAAGGAATGGCGAAGTATTTTCAAAAGTACAGGAAAAGATCCAAACCGTTATAGACATTCCGCCGAAGCCCTTTATCGCAGGATAGCCAAACAAAACTATCTTCAATCCGTACATAGCGCCATTGACTTGAATAACTTCTTCTCACTTGAATACCAGGTCCCTATTGGTGTTTATGACTGTGATAAGATCAGCGGCAATGTTCAGATAAGAATAGGTTCTGAAACAGAAGAATACGCAGGTCTAAATGGCAGAATAAACAATGTAAGCAACTTAATTGTTTCCGCAGATGATCAAGGACCATTTGGCAGCCCATTCGTTGACTCAGAAAGGACTGCTGTAACGGCAGAAACCACTAACGCTCTGCAAATCGTTTACTTAAGACCATCGGTTTCACAGGAAAGCAAAGAAAAAATGACAGAATCACTAATGAACATGTTCATTCAAATTCACGGGGGATCAGGTACGTATAAAATTGTGGGATGCTGAGGCATCCTTTTTTCAATTAGTTTGTTTTACTCAAATTTCCTTCAAAAGGGGATTAAAGTCATTTACCTTTTTCCTAACCTTTTTACCCCTCATAAGAATTTCCTGATTTACGTGCAAGTGATCATACAATCATTTCAGCTTAAAACATAAAAAAACGCAACACTTCGTTTTCTGGAAACGAAATGCTGCGTTAGTTACGTATGTATGGAGCGGGTGAAGGGAATCGAACCCTCATCATCAGCTTGGAAGGCTGAGGTTTTACCACTAAACTACACCCGCATACATATCAAATGAAATAAAGAAAACAGGTATCCCTGTTTAATAATAAAAGTGGTACCGGTGGTCGGGGTCGAACCGACACTCCAGAAGGAACACGATTTTGAGTCGTGCGCGTCTGCCAATTCCGCCACACCGGCGTATTAAAATGTCTTACTTTGCAAATACCATTAATAATCTAATGGAGGCGGCAACCGGATTTGAACCGGTGAATAAAGGTTTTGCAGACCTTTGCCTTACCACTTGGCTATGCCGCCATACTTATTGGAGCGGAAGACGGGATTCGAACCCGCGACCCCAACCTTGGCAAGGTTGTATTCTACCACTGAACTACTTCCGCAAAAAATGGCTGGGCTAGCTGGATTCGAACCAACGCATGACGGAGTCAAAGTCCGTTGCCTTACCGCTTGGCTATAGCCCAATATATTGTATGCACATATTATTAAATTTGTTAATTATAATGGGGCGACTGATGGGAATCGAACCCACGAATGCCTGAACCACAATCAGGTGCGTTAACCACTTCGCCACAATCGCCATTATAAAATTGGCAGGGGTAGTAGGAATCGAACCCACACCAAAGGTTTTGGAGACCTTCGTTCTACCTTTAAACTATACCCCTAAAGAAAAATGGTGGAGGGGGACGGATTCGAACCGCCGAACCCTGAGGGAGCGGATTTACAGTCCGCCGCGTTTAGCCACTTCGCTACCCCTCCATTATAACATGATTTTGATTTATGAAAAACCCATTTAATCATGTTTCATGTGAAGATAAGTATTTTTATAAATGGTGGCTCAGGACGGAATCGAACCGCCGACACAAGGATTTTCAGTCCTTTGCTCTACCGACTGAGCTACTGAGCCACAAATGGCGGTCCCGACCGGGATCGAACCGGCGATCTCCTGCGTGACAGGC
>NZ_JBAVFI010000272.1:0-2380 GCF_049588175.1 Mesobacillus sp. | reverse complement strand
AGGTTTTAATCATTAAAAAAAATTCATACAATTAAACACTTGTCCAAAAGTAAAGGAAGCGATGAAATGCTTACGCAGAATAAAAAGCTCTATGATTTGGCCAATTTTCTATTTCTTTATTTAAATGTTTTTGTGGCATTTGGTTTAATCTATCTCATTTTAGATATCTTTCAATTAGGTCCTCTACTCGACCCCTTCGCCTTGAAAGAACAGCCAAAACTTCTTGCGGAAAAATTAGGGAATGCCTTTCATTTAAGCGGAACTGCATTATTTTTCGAAGACAAAAGCGAGATCGTACCGCGTGGCTGGTCAAGGGCGGTCGCCAATATCGAACAGGCGGTTGGATTTTTACTTCCCGCCTTTATCATGATCAAGTTCAGTCCAGAAGAAAACGAATATCGTTCAAGGAATAAAACCTCACTGCGAAAGTTAATCTTCAAATCGTTTTTTGTTATTGTAGGAGCCCTTTTCGTATCGATAGCACTTGAATTTTTTCTTATTCCGAACCATATCATTGATGGCGGGATCGTTGGCGTATCCATCATTATGTCCTATTTGACAGGTTTGAAGCTGGAGTTCTATTTACTCCTCCTGAATCTTCCCTTTCTCTATCTCGGCTATAAAAAAATCGGGAAAAGATTCGTTGTCACCACCTTATTAGGAATTACTGTTTTATCACTTGGAACACTCGTACTTTATAATGTTCCTGTTCCAACAGGAAATCCATATATAGCGTCCTTATTTGGCGGGATTTGTTTAGGTATCGGTGTTGGAATAGTCATTCGATATGGAGGGTCGCTCGACGGAACAGAAATCTTAGGCATATTGCTGAACCGCAGAACCTCTTTTTCTGTCGGCAAGGTCATTATGTTCATCAATATTTTCGTATTTTCGAGTGCCGGGTTTATATTTGGATGGGATAAAGCCTTGCTGTCATTAGCTGCTTATTACATCGCTTCTAATATGATTGATGTTACTTTAGAGGGCTTTGGCTGAAGTCAGAAAATATTATGGTTAATGCTTGATGAATAAGTTGTTGCTCTCCTCGAAAAAATATATAAGGAAACCTTGTTTTTACACACCAAGTCAATCAGACATGAGGAAAGAGGAGAAATTTTTTTGAAATTCATCTTATTTTTAGCCGCCCTTGCCATAATTTTTTTGATGGCATATTTAGCAAGCAATAATAAAAAAGACATCAAAATAAAACCTGTGATCATCATGCTTATTTTGCAGCTTGCTCTTGCCTTCTTGCTGCTTAACACAGAAGTAGGACTTGTCGTCATCAGAGGAATCTCAAGTTTGTTCGATCGGCTTTTAGCGTATGCTGCGGATGGAATAAACTTCGTCTTTGGCGGGCTTGCCAATGAAGGAGCCATGTCCTTTTTCTTAAACGTATTAATGCCAATCGTTTTTATTTCTGTATTAATTGGGATTGCCCAATATATCAAGGTCCTTCCAATCATTATCCGCTACCTTGGCCTCATCTTAAGCAAAGTAAATGGCCTAGGAAAATTAGAGTCTTATAACGCTGTGGCCTCAGCAGTTTTCGGGCAGTCCGAGGTATTTATCTCGGTAAAAAAACAGCTTGAACATATACCTGAGCACCGCTTGTACACATTGTGCACCTCTGCTATGTCGACAGTCTCGGCCTCGATTCTCGGAGCATACATGACAATGATTGACCCCAAATATGTAATCACTGCGCTTGTTTTGAATTTATTCGGGGGGTTCATGATTGCGAATATCATCAATCCATATGAAGTCTCCGCAGAAGAAGATATCATTGAAATTCAAGAAGAGAAACAAACCTTCTTTGAAATGATTGGTGAATATATTTTAGACGGTTTCAAAGTCGCCATTATCGTCGGGGCAATGTTAATCGGGTTTGTCGCTTTAATAAGCATGATTAACCATATCTTCGCTGCCATTTTCGGAATCAGCTTCCAGCTGGCTTTAGGATACGTATTTGCGCCACTTGCTTTTATTGTTGGGGTACCTTCTTCAGAAGTTGTCGCTGCAGGAACCATCATGGCCACAAAATTATTATCAAATGAATTTGTCGCGATGATGGATTTAGCAAAAATCTCTGATTCATTAACAAGCAAAACCGTTGGGATCATTTCCGTCTTCCTCGTCTCCTTTGCAAACTTTTCATCCATCGGGATCATTACTGGTGCAGTGAAAGGCCTGAACGAAAAGAAAGGAAATCAAGTCGCCAAGTTTGGTCTCAAATTGCTATATGGAGCCACCCTCGTAAGTTTACTGGCAGCAGCTGTAACTGGGGTAATGCTTTAAGATAGATTCTTTTCGCCGACATTGGACACAATTACTGC
Organism: Mesobacillus sp.; assembly: GCF_049588175.1. Lineage (GTDB taxonomy): Bacteria > Bacillota > Bacilli > Bacillales > Cytobacillaceae > Mesobacillus. The sequence continues at coordinate 44 of NZ_JBAVFI010000272.1, read as the reverse complement.
GAGAACAGCCAAGATATACAATAAGTCCGATACCTCCTTAACCG
>NZ_JBAVFI010000271.1:0-6311 GCF_049588175.1 Mesobacillus sp. | reverse complement strand
CTGGTACTACGATTCACTTTAAGCCAGATCCAGAAATCTTTTCGACACTGACATATAACTACGACACTTTATGTGAGCGTCTTCGTGAATCTGCGTTCTTATTAAAAGGTTTAAAAATAGAAATTATTGATGAACGTCATGATGCCAAGGATGTTTTCCACTATGAAACAGGAATCCAGGCATTTGTTGAATACTTGAATGAAGAGAAGGATGTTCTTAATCCAGTCGTCAGCTTCGAAGGCGAGTTCAGCAAGATTGAGGTTGAGTTTGCATTCCAATTTAACGATGGATACTCCGAAAATGTTCTTTCGTTTGTCAATAATGTCAGGACGAAGGATGGCGGTACTCACGAAGCGGGTGCAAAGACGGCAATGACAAGGGTATTCAACGAATATGCCCGCAAAGTCGGACTTCTAAAGGAAAAGGATAAAAACCTAGATGGCGCAGATATTCGTGAAGGTTTGGCCGGGATTGTTTCAGTTCGAATTCCTGAAGAGCTCCTTCAGTTTGAGGGCCAGACGAAAGGAAAGCTAGGTACGAGTGAAGCCAGATCAGCAGTAGACTCTGTGGTTTCCGAACACCTTTTATATTTTCTTGAGGAGAATCCTGATGTCAGTACTTTGCTGATCCGCAAGTCAATCAAAGCCTTCCAGGCACGCGAGGCAGCTCGTAAAGCGCGTGAGGATGCACGAAGCGGCAAGAAAAAGAAACGCTCGGACGCGATACTTTCTGGAAAACTGACACCTGCCCAGTCTAAAAATCCAGCTAAAAATGAACTTTATCTTGTAGAGGGAGACTCTGCAGGCGGTTCAGCCAAGCAGGGACGGGATAGAAAGTTCCAGGCAGTACTCCCTTTGCGAGGCAAGGTCATAAATACCGAAAAGGCAAAGCTGCAGGATATCTTCAAGAACGAGGAAATAAATACAATCATTCATGCAATTGGTGGCGGAGTAGGTACCGACTTTAATGTGGATGATATCAATTACGATAAAATCATCATCATGACAGATGCTGATACGGATGGAGCCCATATCCAGGTTCTGCTTTTGACATTCTTTTACCGATATATGAAGCCGCTTATTGAGGCTGGAAAAGTTTTCATCGCCCTTCCTCCGCTATACAAGGTAAGCAGAGGTACTGGCAAAAAAGAGATCATTGAGTACGCATGGAGCGATGATGAGCTTAAGGGAGCAATGAAAAAAGTCGGTAAAGGCTACATGATCCAGCGCTATAAGGGACTTGGTGAAATGAATGCCGACCAGCTGTGGGAAACGACGATGGATCCAGAATCTCGAACATTGATTCGCGTGCGAATCGATGATGTGGCACGTGCTGAACGACGAATAACAACTCTGATGGGCGACAAGGTTGAACCTCGTAGAAAATGGATTGAATCTAATGTCGCATTCGGCCTTGAGGAAGATGGCAATATACTTGAGAATGAAAATATTTCAGTTGCAGAGGAGGTTGCTGGCGAATGAGTTCAGTAGAAAAATTCCGTGACCTTCCTTTAGAAGATGTATTAGGCGACCGTTTCGGCCGTTACAGTAAATATATAATTCAAGAGCGTGCACTTCCTGACGCCAGGGATGGATTAAAGCCTGTTCAGCGCAGGATATTGTATGCCATGCACGTTGAAGGTAACACGAGTGAAAAAGGCTTCAGGAAATCCGCAAAGACCGTCGGTAACGTAATCGGCAATTACCATCCTCATGGTGATACCTCAGTTTATGACGCAATGGTGCGAATGAGCCAGGACTGGAAAGTACGCAATTATTTAGTTGAAATGCATGGAAATAACGGCAGCATCGACGGAGATCCTCCAGCCGCGATGCGTTATACAGAGGCAAGATTATCCGCAATTGCCGGCGAATTATTAAGGGACATTGAAAAGCGCACTGTGGAATTTATTCCCAACTTCGACGATACTTCAAATGAACCTACAGTACTGCCTGCAATGTTCCCGAATCTTCTTGTTAATGGTTCAACAGGTATTTCTGCTGGTTATGCAACCGATATACCACCTCATAATCTTGCAGAGGTAATTGATGGAGTGTTCATGCGAATGGATAACCCAGCATGCACGATCGATGACCTCATGCAGGTTATTAAAGGGCCTGATTTTCCAACTGGCGGAATCATTCAGGGTGTTGACGGAATCAAGAAGGCATACCAGACCGGCAAAGGGAAAGTCATCGTACGCGGCAAGGCTGAAATTGAAGAAGTCAGAGGCGGGAAGCAGCAAATCGTTATTACTGAGATTCCTTATGAAATCAATAAAGCCAACCTTGTCAAGAGAATGGATGAATTCCGTCTAGATCGTAAAGTAGAGGGTATTTCAGAGGTGCGTGATGAGACAGACCGCACCGGCCTCCGTGTTGTCATCGAGCTTAAAAAAGAAGCAGATGCAACAGGAGTCTTGAACTACCTATATAAGAACAGTGATTTACAAATCACTTACAATTTCAATATGGTCGCAATTAACAAAAAACGACCTGTTTTAATGGGTCTTGCTGAACTCCTTGATGCGTATATCGATCATCAAAAGGATGTCGTGACGAAGCGTTCACAGTACGACCTTCAAAAGGCAAAGGAGCGGCAGCATATCGTGGAAGGCCTTATGAAGGCTCTCTCAATCCTCGATGAAGTAATTGCTGCAATCCGTGCTTCCAGGGATAAGCGTGATGCTAAGGATAATTTAATCAAAAAATTCGCTTTTACTGAAGTTCAGGCTGAAGCAATTGTTTCCTTGCAGCTATATCGATTAACGAATACGGATATAACACAACTTCAGGCTGAAGCAGAGGAGCTTGCCAAGAAAGTAGATGAACTTTCTGCTATTCTCGGAAGTGAGAAAAAGCTGCTAGCAGTCATTAAAAAAGAATTAAAAGACGTCAAAAAACGATTCGCAGATGACCGCCGCACAAAAATAGAAGCGGAAATTGAAGAGCTTAAAATCAACCTTGAAGTCCTGATTGCCAGCGAGGATGTAATCGTAACGGTAACCAAGGATGGGTATGTTAAACGAACAAGCCAGCGTTCCTATGCAGCCTCCAATGGCATGGATTTTGCAATGAAGGACACTGACAGGTTAATGTCTCAGCTGAACATGAATACGAAGGAAGTGCTCCTGTTATTTACTAATAAGGGAAGCTACCTATATTTGCCTGTTCATGAACTTCCTGATATCCGTTGGAAGGATCTCGGCCAGCACGTGGCTAATATTGTTCCGATTGACAGGGATGAAGTCATCATCAAAGCAATGCCAATCAGTGATTTTGACCAAAATCAATTCCTTTTGTTTATAACAAAGAATGGTATGGTTAAGAAATCTGAGTTAATCCAGTATAAAGCACAACGATACTCAAAACCTTTAACTGCGATCAACGTAAAAGGTGATGACCGAGTTGTCGATGTACACATCACGGATGGAATGAAGGATTTATTCCTTTCTACAAATCTTGGTTATGCACTTTGGTTCAATGAGGAGGAAGTCAGCCCGATCGGTGTAAGGGCTGCAGGAGTTAAGGGTATGAATCTCAAGGATGACGACTATGTTGTTGGCGGTAAAGTAATTGATGATAACACCCAGTCTATCGTAATTGCTACACAGCGTGGTGCAGTGAAAAAGATGAAACTCTCTGAATTTGAAAAAAGCTCTCGTGCAAAACGCGGAGTGGTAATGTTAAGAGAATTGAAATCGAATCCTCACCGAATTGTCGGTGTAGAAGTTGTCCGCGATCAGGATGAAATTTTCTTCCAGACTGAGAAACAGCAGATTGTATCCGTAAAAGCCAGAGAACTTCGATTCAGTGACCGCTATACGAACGGTTCATTCCTTGTAGATGAAAGCGAAACTGGAAAGCTAAATGAACTCTGGAAAGTCGAAAGTGAACTACCAACAGAGAATCAATAATAATTTTATCTTTAAGACACAGGTTAATCCTGTGTCTTTTATTTGTCTACAGTGACAGCCTTGCTTTCCGCTTATGAACAGGTAACAAACAAAATGAAATGAAACCCTCTGATATTTTCAGAGGGTTTTTTATGCATTTTTTTACCATTAATGGGCAACTTAACAGTATATATTTTGGAGGGATGCTCATGAAGAAGGAGCTACTGTTGACATTTACTGCTTTCTTTTGCATGTCATTAACTGCGCTGACGGGTGTATACGCTGGAGAGTCTCACGATAAGACAGTTACTGTATCAGAAAAGAAAGTGGATGTTACCGGGGATAAAATATTTGATACAATTTATGTAAAAGGTGTGCCTTTTGAAGAGGGGGCACAGTTCCTAAAAAGAGTCTACCTTAAGATTAAGGCATCTAACGGGAAGACATACAAAATTGAATTAGAAGGCGGGTACGATCCTTCAACCACTTACCGAGATTTAAACCATGATGGAGTTAAAGATATCTTTGTCAGCATTCCTACTGGAGGCAGTGGAGGACTATCGAATTTCTTTTTATACACACTGAAAGATTTTAAAGTAACCGACATTACAGTTCCTGAACCATTAACAATCAATAGCCAGTTCGTAGACGGCTATAATGCATCCATTACTATTGAAGAAACTGGCCAATCGTACAACTTTGACTTAAGTGACAGGAAAGAGGAATACGAGCGACTTGGACTTTACCAGGACGGCAAATTGAATGAACCAACTGAATTAATGGTCCTTCCATATGGGCTATTAAAAACAGTAAAGGTAAAAGAAAATCTTTATGGTTTAGCTGGCAGCCAGCGTGTCAACGGAGCATACAATGCGGATGGCGTCGCGGAAGTGGAATCGACCTGGTTTTATGAAAAAGGCAAGTGGAATTTGGTCAATACAAGAGTTAAAAGCTTAAAAACTCCATAAAGTAGGCATTTGTAACGTATTGGGCTCATATTGCATAGGCTATGAAAAAAAGGATTCTTTTTTTGAAAGGAGCCTTGGGTTATGAGCAAATTCAAGCCTGAAAAGTTGAGTGTAAAGTATATTCCACCAGCTACAGCTTTTGAACCTGTCGACAGCAGAAAATATACATTAACACATTCCGATATGACTGGTGAACTATATTTAAGCATCGGGAACAGCTACGATTACCAAGCCATTAACTATAAAATGCGCGATGAAGTTTTGGCCGATTGGATTACTGTTAATGGTGAATACTTACTTTACGGTAAGGCATATATCAGCAATGGTGAATTTGATAAAAATATGTCCAGGATACGATATATGATCTTTAAAAAAGAAATGGATCTAGCCTTAACCGGCTTAATTTATGGAGATAGAAGCTTTTACACAAATTATCCTTGGCTGCTTGACGCCCCAATTTATGTCCAATTTGCATCAGTTTATCCGGAATACAGTGAAATAGCATATTACGGAACACCAAGGAAGTACTTAAATATAGCCCGGAGAAAAAGGATCGACAAAACACAGGTTTAACCTGTGTTTTTTGTTGTAAAACCAAAACATAAGAGGGAGGAAGAGGCAGAAACCACTCCTGCGATAACTTTTACTATCCTGGAGCCTCGAGTACAGTTTAAAAAGGGTTCGAATAATAATTTACATTGATCAAAAACAATCTAAGAAAAAACAAAATGAAAGAGTAATGATTTACATAATAATATTATGTAAACTAATACAATAAGAAATATATGAAAGATACAGCACATAAAGATACTGAATCGCTGGAATGCATTAAATGACAATTTCTAAGGTTTTTGCACAAGCAACAAGAAATCTGACAGCTAAAAGCTATCAGATAAAAAAAACGATGTAAAGATGAAATGGTATCACAAGAATTTTAATTTCCAAATGAATTTAAAAAACATTTATATATGATGATTAACTTTATTTGAAATTAAATTTAATGACAACAATATGCAAAAATGAATTGATTAAATAAAAATCAACATTCCATAGAAAATTTAAATTTCATCTCACTAACTTAAGTATACTTAGCAATTGAGACGATTTACATTTACTATTATAGAACTTCCTAGAATTTATGTTATGTAAACTAGAAAAATAATAATTTATAATGGTTTTTTTCGTCTTAAGTACCTTCTCCTCAACAAATAGGAATTATACCATCCTTGGACTTCTTTGTTTTCTTAATGAAGAAAAACACCCCGACAAATAACCGTAATTAATTTTTCAGATTGTAGTCTAATACCCATCCCTATTTCACTAAAAAGACCATTCATTTATGCGAATGGTCTTTTTTTGATTCCTTTTCTATATTTGAACATCCCTTTAATTATGAGATTTCCAGGCACACCAATTGTTCTTAGTATTCATTTGTCTAGGGTTTCATA
>NZ_JBAVFI010000270.1:0-4578 GCF_049588175.1 Mesobacillus sp. | reverse complement strand
AAATATCATTCGGCCACTTGATTTCAGGAAGCAAACCTGTAACTTCCTCGATTGCCTGGACAACTCCTACAGCAGTGATCAGTGTCAGCTGGGGAGCTTTTGGGATAGGTAAATTGGGCCGGAGAATGATGCTCATCCAGATACCTGTATACTTTGGAGAATGCCATTTCCTGTCCATCCTGCCTCTGCCTGCTGTCTGTTCCTCCGCAATTACGACTGTGCCTTCTGCCGCATTTTCATATGCAAGTTTGTAAGCAATTTTCTGGGTTGAATCTACACTGTCATGATAATGAAGATGTCTGCCTAAAAAAGTTGTTTTTAAGCCCAGGTTGATTTTATCCGCACTCATTCCATCGGGGATAGAGACAATTTTATACCCTTTTCTTCTCACTGCCTCGAACTCGAATCCTTCCTTGCGGAGTTCTTCGATATGTTTCCAAACTGCAGTCCTCGAGCAGCCAGCAATATCCCCCAAGTGCTGGCCAGACAAAAACTCAGATTCGGTATTAGTAAAAGCTTCTATCAATTTTTTTCTGATTTCAGATTGCTCAGCCATACCCTTATTTTCTCCTTCTCATTTTGAACATCCCCATAAATTACAGCCTTTTCAATTTCCTCTAACAGCTCTTTTAGCCATGGTCCAGGATTTTTACCATGCCAAGCCATCAAGTCATTTCCTGTTACATTCAATTCATGCCTTTCCTTTATAGGAAGAGAGTTAAATATCTGCTTGATTCGTTCTGTGCTATTGAATTTTTCCGGAAACAAGGTTTGGTACACCCTTTCACAGCTTAAAGCATTGTCTAAGCCTGCCTTGTATACTGATTCCTCATTCCATTCTTTACCCAAGCGATATACTAACAGGGAATGGATTTGTTTTATTAACTTAATCTTCTGTACCGGAAGCTTCCAGCCTCTTAAGAAAGCATCTATTTCTTTGCCAAGCAATCGCAATTCATATAGTAACAATACCCAAGATTCATTTAAACCAAGTTCTAATGAGAGACTCGCTGAAAATTGGATTAAGGATTTTTCCTGATGAACCAAGCCAGGCAAGTATTGATACATTCCACTTGTCACCATAAGCTCTGCGGCTTTTGCACGGTCCCGGCCTTGAAGCATCTTTTCAAATTCGACTGTTTTTCGTTCTACTGCGATATTTTCAAGCAGCTTACAATGGTTCTGCAAAGACTTAAAGGTATTGTCTTCAATCGAAAAGGACAATTGTGAAAGAAACCTTACAGCCCTTAACATCCTTAATGCATCTTCCCCAAACCGTTCATCTGGATTGCCTACTGTCTCGATCAGCTTATTATTTATAGATTGCTTGCCTCCAAAGGGGTCGATGATTTTCCCGTCCTTATCCATAGCAATCGCATTCATCGTAAAATCCCTGCGCTGCAGGTCTTCGGTCAGCGATCGAATAAAAAACACTTTATCAGGCCGCCTGAAATCTGTATATCCTGCTTCCGACCGAAATGTTGTAATTTCATATGGGATACCTTTGTAGTGGACTAGAATTGTTCCATGCTCAATCCCTACATCGGTCGTTTTAGGAAAAATCTTTTTCAATTCCTCTGGCAATGCAGAAGTGGCGATATCTACATCAGCAATTTCGCGGCCAAGAATATGGTCTCTGACAGAACCTCCGACAAAATAGGCTTCAAAACCAGCGTTCTCAATCAAATTAAGGACAGGGACAGCTTTTAAAAAAGGATTGCCAATCATCGTTCATCCTGTCCTACTAATTGATAATAAATGTTTTCATATTCAGAAACGATTTGTTCAGCACTAAATCTTTTTTCGGCACGTTCCATGGAATTAGCTGAAAATCTCTGGTGAATTTCTTCATTTGATAAAATTTCAACAGCCTTTTCGGTAATGGTCTTAATATCACCCAGCTCGCAAATATAGCCTGTTTCCCCATTGACGATGACCTCAGGAATTCCTCCCACATTGGTTCCAATACAAGGAACCCCGCAAGCCATCGCTTCGAGAGCCACGAGACCAAAACTTTCTTTCTCAGAAAGCAGGAGCATCAGATCACTTAATGAATAAAGCTCCTCTACACGTTCCTGTTTTCCAAGCAGTAAGATCTTATCTCTGATTCCCAGTTCACCTGCAAGATTGCATACAGTCTTCATTTCCGGGCCATCTCCAACAAGCAAAAGCTTCGCAGGTAAATGCTCTGCAATCCCAGCAAATGCTTGGATTACATCTTGAACTCGTTTTACAGGCCTGAAGTTGGACACATGTATGACGACTTTTTCGTGTGGAAGAATTCCATATTCCTTTCTTAGTTCGCTGGAATCGGTACGCTTATTAACTCTCGTATCAATGAAGTTATATACACACTCAATGGTTTTCTTTGGTTTGATCAGTTCATGGGTCTGTGAAATTAATGAATTGGACACAGCAGTTACATAATCTGATTTCTCGATACCAAATCGAATTGCATCTGTAAGGGATGGATCATATCCCAGCACTGTAATATCTGTTCCGTGAAGGGTTGTCACGATTTTCAAATCGCGCCCGCTCATTTGCCTGGCTAAAATGGCACAGACCGCATGCGGAATTGCATAATGTACATGCAGAACATCCAGATTTTCCATGACAGCCACCTCGGCAATTTTACTTGCCAGGGCAATATCATACGGCGGATATTGGAAAACAGAGTATTGGTTTACCTCCACTTCATGGGAAAAAATATTATGATACATTTTCTTCAGCCTGAATGGCAGACTTGAAGAAATAAAGTGGATTTCATGTCCTTTTTCCGCAAGAAGCTTGCCAAGTTCTGTAGCAACAACTCCCGAACCGCCGACTGTCGGGTAACAGGTAATTCCGATCTTGAGTTTTTTCATCTTTTTTCCCCTAACAAATCCTTGTGGATTAACAATGGTTTTTTGGACATAAAGCCCTCGGCAAATTGCACACCGACCTCCTTGCCGAATAACTTTTCCCTTGCCTCTACACTCTCTATATATCCATTAACGAGTGGGGTATCAAAGGTCGACTCCCCCTTTGTAAATTGGCTTTCATATGCATTCAGTGCTTCTATCTTTTTGGACATTTCATTAGAGATATCCACAACAAAATCAGGCTTATGGAAACCATTAATCATATAAAAATATAATGTATCAGGCCTATGGGACGGTAAATCTCTATTTTCACCGTATTTTCTTACAGCGGCCGAAAAGACCGCCTCCTCAACAAGGCGAGCGCAGCTGCCATGATCAGGATGACGGTCATCAAAATAAGGTGCAAACACTATCGCAGGACGGTAAAACCTGATTATTTCCACGATTTTTTTTATGTATTCTTCCTTTAAAAACAGTCCCCTATCAGGCAAATCAAGCGCTTTTCTCACCTTTACGCCGAGAATTTCTGCAGCCTTTTCTGCTTCCTGCAGTCTGGTTACAACAGTCCCGTTAGAAGACATTTCAGCCTTTGTTAAATCACAAATTCCAATTCGTTTTCCTTCACTAGCATATTTGGCAATGGTTCCGCCCATCCCGATTTCTACATCATCAGCATGTGCCCCAAATGCCAAAATATCAAGCTTCAGATTTTCCATCATCATCACCTGGTTTCTTTTCAACTATATTCCGCCAGTCAAGATCGCCTCGTTCTATTCCTTTTATTAAAATTTCAGCTGTTCCCATATTGGTCGCGAGCGGGACAGAATATACATCGCACAGTCTGAGCAATGCTGTCACATCCGGTTCATGGGGCTGAGCGGTAAGCGGGTCCCTGAAAAAGAAAATCGCATCCATCTGGTTATTGGCGATTTGGGCACCGATTTCCTGGTCTCCTCCAAGAGGACCCGATTGGAAGCGCTCGACTATAAGACCAGTTGCTTCAATTATCCGTAATCCTGTCGTCCCAGTCGCATAGAGTTTGTGATTTTCAAAAATTTCTTTATATGCAACTGTGAACCCCACTAAATCATCTTTCTTTCTATCATGGGCGATTAAGGCAATATTCATGGTCTCTCCCCTATTCAATAATATTCTCTAAGCCGTAAACAAAAGAATCCATTTTCATCACTGTATCCACTGCAAGTTTTACTCCTGACATAAAGGAGCTTCGGTTATAGGAATCATGGCGAATTGTAAGGGTTTGTCCATCTGCCCCGAACATTACCTGCTGGTGAGCAATCAAACCTGGCAGTCTCACTGAATGGATATGCATGCCATCAAAGTCAGCACCCCTTGCTCCTTTAATGGTTTCCTTTTCGTCTTTATGGCCCTGGATTTTCGTTTCCCTTACCTCGGCAATCATTTGTGCAGTCTTAACAGCCGTGCCTGATGGGGCGTCCAGTTTTTGGTCGTGATGCAGCTCAATAATCTCTACATCACTGAAATACCTGGCTGCCATTTGTGAAAACTTCATCATTAAAACTGCCCCAACTGCAAAGTTAGGAGCAATAATGCATCCCGTTTCCTGTTCCGTACACATCCGCTCCAGTTCACTTAGATCATCTTTAGAGAAGCCAGTTGTTCCCACTACAGGTCTAACCTTATATTTCAATGCGGTCTTTGTGTGGAACATGCCTACCTCTGGAGTCGTTAAATC
>NZ_JBAVFI010000269.1:0-5480 GCF_049588175.1 Mesobacillus sp. | reverse complement strand
CGCTTCCGAGCCTTCCCAGGTTTTCGCCAATATTCCTTGCAACACCGCCGCATGATTTAGAACTCTCAGCAGGGTTTGAGGTACCAAGCTCCAGCTGGCTTTTCGACCAGATTTTCCTGTCGATATTTGCCCCGCCTACGCACAATACCTGACGTTTTTCAGGCAGGATATAAGCTCGGCCAAGTATTTTTCCTTGTTTAATTAAAGATGAAATATAGCCTGCAACCTCTGCACGCGACAAATCTGTCTTCACGGCTAAATCGCTTTGTGAGATAAAAGGATCTTCTTTAATCAGTTTTAAAATCAGCGCCTCTTTTTCGTTCATGCTGCGCACCTCGCTATTTCCAAATACTAGCCTATACTCAAATCTTATACCTTTGTCAGAATATACACAACTTTATTGAAAAAAGCGTAAGCGCCATTAGTAAATTGTGACTATTTTGTGACAATTAGAATATAATGTAAATACTATGCAAGACTTATCATTTCATTAGGAGGACATGGACATGACGATTGTTCATATTTTAAACTTCTCCATTCCAATCGCGATGATGCTTGTAATTGGATTCACTGTGGATAAAATGTGCCAGCCTGATCCTGTTGAGCAGGAAGCGGAATGATTGGTGCACGAATTAAATACAGGAATTTTTCACGGGGAGATATATTTTTTAAGAATTCAAGTTTGATACTCGTGGAATAACCAGGTATTTTTTGCAGATAAAATGTATTGCGCTGCCTTCAGAGAATAAGATCCTATAAGACTCATTTTTAAGGGCAAAAAAGCAGGATTCCAAAGAATCCTGCTTTTTCATATTAATTTTTTACAATAGCTGGGGAAGTTTTCACAAAAACCTTGTTCCCTTGTACAAAGAATAAGATGCTTCCAAGAACCGCAACGGCAATCACTGAGAATAAGACAGTGCCGCCAGCCTCCTTTAATAAGAAGCCACCTGCAATTGGTCCAATGAAATGGCCAAGCTTGCGGAACTGGGCAGCCCCAAAATAAGTCCCTCTTAATTCATCTGTCGCCAGCTGATCAACGAGATAGCTGCTTGAAGGAAAGATTAGTATTTCCCCAATTGTTACGAACAAAATAGCCAGTATGGCTGTGTACCAGCCAGAAACAAATCCAAATGTCATCATCCCGACAGACAGAAAGACGGCTCCAGCCATCATGACCTGCATCGTTTTGAAACGTTCTGCGAAATGACTGATTGGCATTTGCAGAATCACGACCATAACCGCATTTATGGACAGCATCACTGAATAAACGAAGACCCCGTTTGCAAGTGAAGATTCCAAATACTGAGGCACATTGGATTCAATTTGCGAGTATCCGAAATTGATAATGATGCTTCCAAGCACTAAATATAGTAAGGCTTTGTCTTTTCCAATAATCCTTAAGGAGCTCGCAATCGTAACCTTTGCTGCCCCTTCACTCACACGATTGCCTACGTTGTACTTTTTCATCATTCCTGAAAAAATCAATGCATAAATGAAATACATGATTCCTGTGACCATGAAGGCTGACTTTGCTGAAACAACGGCAAGATAAGCGCCTAGCAGCGGTCCGACGGAAGCACCAATATTGATAGCCGTATAGCGTAATGAGAAGGCCCGCATTCTCTTGCTTTTTTCCGTCAAATCAGCTATCAGGGCCTGCCCTGACGGCTCAAAAAATGAACCAGAGAGTCCATTCAGCGCGTTTAAAACGATGAACCATACCGGTGTTTCCGCAATCATAAAACCAAAATAAATAAGTGACATTGAGAAGAGAGAACCCATCATGACGGGCTTTCGTCCGAAACGATCAGACAAATGCCCTCCTAAAAATCCCCCGACCACTCCGGCCAAAGGACTGATTCCAATGGTTAAACCGATCAGCACAGGGTGTAAATCCAGATTCCTGGATAAATAAATGGCCAGGAACGGAAGTGTAGCGAATGCTGAACCCCTCGCGAGCACTGTCCCGCATAGCAGAACCCAGACAATCGGGTGGAATTGCCGATAATAGCTTTTAAGTTTTTTATTCATATTATTTACCTCATAAGGTTAGATTCCTAAATCATAGCAAAAATCCAAAATTATGAAAATAGCATAAAATAAAAATATTAAACAAAAAACCGTCACCAATTAAATGATGACGGCCTTCCTATTACTCTGGATTATTGCTTGTGCGAGGCAGGATTAGAATCTCTACCCTTCGATTCCTTGCTTTTCCTTCTGCTGTTTCATTCGTAGCCACTGGCTGAAATTCGCCAAAACCCTTTGCACTGAACCAGCGCGGGTCAAGCTTTTCATTTTTCAAAATAATTTTCATAAATTCTACCGCACGCATGACGCTCAGTTCCCAGTTCGATTCATAACGCGCATTCTTGATTGGGACATTATCTGTATGTCCGCTGATAATGATATTCCGCGGCGGCTCCATGATCAGCAAATCAGCGATTTCGTTCGCGATGTTCATATCTGTGGACCGGACTTCTGCCCTTCCCGATTCAAACAGGACATTGTCCCTTATCGTCAAAAGCAGGCCCTCATCTGTTAAAGAGGTGTTAAGCTTATCTTTAAGCTTTTTATCCTCAATATACGAATTGACCTTCTTTTGCAGCTCCATCAGTTCCATTTGATCCTTCGCTGCCTCAGCCTTCTGATCATTCTTCTCGACATCTTCTTTGCGTTCATCAGGAGATTCCATCTGTCCTTCTGGCATTGGGCTTTGGAATTCAAACACACCCGTCCCCCCTGAAAACACATCATTAAATGCTTTTGATAGCATTTGGAATTTCACGGCATCAACCGAACTCATCGCAAACAAAACGATAAACAGCGCCAGCAGGAGTGTAAGCAAGTCGGCATAAGGAATCAGCCAAGATTCATCCATATGATCCTCATGATGCTCCTTCTTCTTTCTCCTACTCATCCTTCGCCACACTGCTTTCTTCAAGGATTCGTTTTCGTTCCCCTGCCGGCAGATAGGAGGCAAGCTTCTGTTCGATCACTCTTGGCGCTTCCCCTTCAAGGATTGATAAGATTCCTTCAATCATCATATATTTTACTTTTGATTCCTGCTTCGATTTGCGTTTCAATTTATTAGCGAATGGATGCCACAATACATAACCGGTAAAAATACCAAGCAATGTCGCTACGAAAGCTGCACTGATCGCTCTTCCTAACTCGTCCGTATTATCCATATGGCTCAACGCTGCAATCAAACCTACAACTGCGCCAAGGACTCCAAGTGTAGGAGCATAAGTGCCAGCCTGTGTAAAAATGGCTGCGCCTGATAGATGGCGCTCTTCCATGGCTTCCACTTCTTCAGTCAAAACATCTCTGATATAATCTGCACTTTGCCCATCCACTGCAAGCGATAAGCCATTCTTCAAGAATTCATCATCCACTTCGCTTGTCTTTGCTTCAAGCGCCAGCAGCCCTTCTTTTCTGGCAAGCTGAGCCCATTCAGAGAATAAACGGATTAAAGCAGGTAGATCCACCGTTTCTTTTTCCTTAAATAAAATTCCGAATAGCTTAGGCACTTTTTTAAGTTCATTTGCTGGAAAAGCTATTGTTACAGCTGCTACTGTTCCTACAATTATGATCAAGATTGCTGCTGGATTCACGAGTGCGCTTGGGCTTACTCCTTTGAAGACCATCCCAACTCCTACAGCTATAATCGCTAAAATGACACCTATAATCGACGACTTATCCATTTACGACTCCCCTGTCTGCTATGCATCTATTTCTATGTCGAACTTTTTAAACTGTAATCAAGTATCTCTTTTTATTTCGACACAATTTCAGAAATTTTAAGAGGTAAGAAGGGATTTTATCAAAATGGATAGGTAAAAAATATTTTTGATGAACAGATTAACGACATGGAACTTTATTCCGATATAACATATGTAAAGACACTTATCTTCAGAGGAGGATTTATCGTGGAGGCTATTGAAAATCTCCGCAGGCAGGATACGAGAAAGAAAAACACCTTGATGCTCAGCACCTACTCCGTATCTTTGCTGGCGACAACAGCATATACCATTATTGAAAAAGAACCATTTTTAAAAACAATGGTTTATGGAAGTGAATTACTATTTTTTGTACTAAGTTATATCATTTTACAAGTTTTGTTTAAGAAAGAATCTTTTTTTCCATACGCAGCTCTTGCAGTTATATATCTTCATCATTTTATATACATTGGCCAATTTGGCGGCAACGGGGCATTCTTGTTAGTCCTACTGTTCCTGGCGGTCTTTGCAGCCATCCACTTCGATACAAAAATTTTTGTAATAGGATTTACTTTAGGATTAGCTGGAGTTGTCATGAACACCCTCACAGCAACGGAAAATGTTGATTTCTTAAGCACAAACTTTGCTGCAATCCTGCTTTGCTACATACTGCTTGGTGCAGTGTTGTTCGTTTTAATTCGATTGAACCGGAACACCTACAAGTCGCTTGAGACGTTCTTGGCAGATTCAGAAAAGGAAAAAGCCCGTAAAGAGGAACATAGCTCATTGCTGCATAATGAGCTTCTCATTGTGACTGAAAGTCTTGGTAAAATAAACGGCCAGATTCAAACCCATTTATCTTCTCAAACGGAAATGAAAATAGCGGTAAACGAAATTTCAGCTGGAAGCCAGGTTCAAACAGAACAAATCAGCCAAATCTCTGAAAATGCAGAAATGACGAGACAGAGGATGGACGAAATGTCCGAGATGTCCGTGTTGCTTTCTGATAATACCTTGCAGGCTGCCAAGGCTTCTGAAAACGGCTCGCATAAAATTGGGGAACTGCAGGGAGACATGAAGGAGCTTGCCGGATCGATTTCTGAACTTAGCCAAACGTTCTCCATGCTTACGAAAAAAATTGAGGAAACAAACGGCTTCATCGTCAACATTCGAAATATCACCGAGCAAACAAATCTGCTTGCGCTGAATGCTTCGATTGAAGCAGCACGCGCTGGCGAGGCTGGCAAAGGCTTCTCCGTTGTCGCCAACGAAATTCGCAAGCTGGCTGAAATGACAAAGGAAACAGCATTGCATATCACCGAAAATCTCACAGCTGTTAATGAAACAAACTCGGCTGCCCTTGAGAAAATGAATGACAGCAGTGAGAAGCTTGCAGAAAGCAGAACTGCAGCAGACGAAGTCTCAGGCTTTTTCTTTGAAGTCAGCAGCACACTGCGCGAGCTTACCAATCAATTTGATCAGTTCGAATTAACGGTAAGTGACGTGAAACACCAGACAGGCGACGTCGAAGCATCCACTCGAGAACTAGCAGCCATAATCGAACAAGCAACAGCAGGACTCGAAGAAATGAACGCAACCATCGAGACACTCAACGACGACAACCAAACCATCGCAGCATACGTAAACCAAACAGCAATAGCAGCCGAAAAAATCAAAACAATAGGCCCTTAGAAGCCAACATCTCTATTCCATCACCGCATTACTCCATTGGGGGTCAGACCCCCAGTGCTTTAC
>NZ_JBAVFI010000268.1:0-6043 GCF_049588175.1 Mesobacillus sp. | reverse complement strand
GACCAATTTCTTTCGAGATACCCTTATGTGATTGGGTAAGTTCCTGAATTTTTTTGACCACTTTCAAGAACAGTTTTTGAACCCATTCAGTCGGAAGTTCATTTATTCTACGACTGAGTTGAGAACCACTTATATCCTTAAGATTGAGCTCATCTCGAAGTTTTGGATATGCCCTTAGTTTTTCTTCCATTTCAGAGTATGAGCTCCACTGGTCTAATTGGGCAGAAACAAAGATCTTTAAAAGTGACTTGGTAGACAGCTTATAATTCCTGTAATCTATAAGCCGATTCTCAAAATCCTCCATTGGCAGTAGAGATAAGCATTGACAAATTAGCATTTCACGACCTATACTTTGACTCATGGTGAGCTCCTTTTGTAGTAGAGTGAGGGAACAAGTATGGTCCTTTTCTCTACTACATTAGGGCTTTTTTTGTTTTCCGTAAATAAATTTGATGATTTTACTTTTTTTGTAAGTCGTGCAACGCCAGTGGGTCTGACCCCCACTGCTTTAATGCGTTACAGAAAAAGAGTCCGGTGGAGTTCACCGGACTCTTTTTTATTATGCTGAGTTTCTTTCGTCTTTCAGGACTGTTCCATCTTCTAGCACTAGCTTTGGCGGCATGTTTTTTTCGACTGTTTCTTTTGTGATGATGCATTTTACGATATCATCACGTGATGGCAAGTCGAACATGACGTCAAGCATGATGCCTTCGATGATTGAACGTAGTCCGCGGGCTCCTGTCTTTCGCTCGATTGCCTTTTTTGCGATTTCAACAAGGGCATCGTCTTCGAAATCAAGCTCCACATTATCAAGCTCCAGCATCTTTTGATACTGCTTTACAAGAGCGTTTTTCGGCTTAGTCAGGATTTCAACCAGCGCTTCTTCATCAAGCGGAGTCAGGCTGGCGATTACTGGCAAACGGCCGATGAATTCTGGAATCAAACCAAACTTCAATAAGTCTTCTGGAAGCACTTTTGACAGCAATTCCTTCTTGTCTAATTCTTCTTCTTTCTTATCGGAGCCGAAGCCAATTACTTTTTGGCCAAGGCGGCGTTTGATGATTGATTCGATTCCATCAAATGCTCCACCGCAGATGAATAGAATATTCGTTGTATCAATTTGGATGAATTCCTGATGAGGATGCTTTCTTCCACCTTGTGGAGGAACGCTTGCAACTGTTCCTTCAAGAATTTTCAATAGCGCCTGCTGAACGCCTTCACCGGAAACATCTCTTGTAATAGATGGGTTTTCGGATTTTCTTGCAATTTTATCGATTTCATCGATGTAGATGATCCCTTTTTCAGCTTTCTCCACATCATAATCTGCAGACTGGATCAATTTCAAAAGGATATTTTCTACGTCTTCACCAACATAACCAGCTTCAGTAAGTGATGTAGCATCCGCAATCGCGAATGGTACATTGAGAATGCGGGCAAGAGTTTGCGCAAGCAATGTTTTACCGCTTCCTGTCGGCCCGATCATCGCAATATTACTCTTAGAAAGCTCTACATCATCAATCTTACTGTTCGAGTTAATACGCTTATAATGGTTGTAAACGGCTACAGACAAGTTTTTCTTAGCTTGATCCTGCCCAATTACATACTCATTAAGGATATCTCGGATTTCCATTGGTTTTGGTACATCTTTAAATTCAACTTCTTCTTCAGTGCCCAGTTCCTCTTCAACGATTTCCGTGCATAATTCAATACACTCATCACAGATGTAGACCCCTGGCCCTGCTACTAACTTGCGGACTTGATCCTGCGTTTTGCCGCAGAAAGAACACTTAAGCTGCCCTTTTTCATCATTAAATTTGAACAATGCCTTCACCCCTTGAGAACTTCTAACAATATATAAAGCTGCAATTCATAAGCAAACGAAAAGTTAAGTAACGGTTTTTCTGCCGCGGTTGAGCAGGTATGTATTGCATTGTAACACATTATGCCAAGGTACAGGAAATAATAACCCTTGACATGGACAAGTTTCGTGCTTATGAACCTTTGTGAAAAAATATGTACTAAATCATCTTAACCATAAATCGTGCCATTAAATCGGCATATGGGAAATTGCTAAAAAATTATGTATGTATATTGTTTTTAACTATATGTTTTTATTGTAGAAAACAAGGCACGATCACTCGCGCCTTGTCTCTATTTATATACTGAGTATAAAATTCACTTCGAGAAATGTCTAGCTCCAGCGCCTAGCCCCTCGAGTCGCTTCGGTCCGCCCAATGAAGTCAAAGAACGACTTCACTGTCAGGCCCTCCGACGGACACGATGTCCTAGTGCCGACGTTGCCACAGGACGTGGCGTTTTTAGTCGCCGTTCCTTGTACAAGGCGCTTGCGCTTTTCTTATAAAAACGTCCTCTTAACTTTCTCCCAGAAGGAATTATCCTTCAGTTTGACAGTCTTAATGAGCTTGTTGCTTAGTTTTACATCGAACTTGTCGACATGCTGGATGCTTAAAGCTTCATTATCCATGCCCATTATTGGATAGTCATTGCCGTCTTGGGCAACCTTGAAAGTAAGCTTTCGGTCACCGCTTAGGATGAAAGAAGATCCAAGAGTGCGGTAATGATTATTATTCACTGAAGCGAGTTCGCTTACTTGCATGCACGGAAGAAGCGGGTCTACAACCGCACCATTAACAGATTTGTTATAAGCAGTGCTTCCGGTTGGAGTAGCAACGATCATCCCGTCCCCGCGGAATGTTTCGAAATGGATATCATCAATAAAGACATCCATCACGAATGCTTTAATGATTCCAGAGCGGACACTGAATTCATTCAGGCAAACAAATGATGTCTCTTCATCGATCGTGACCTCAATCGTTGGATAGCGTCTTACTTCAATTTGAGAATTGGTAATCGCTTCGATCATTTTATCCGTATCGGCAATTTGGAAATCGCAATACATGTTCAAAGAGCCAGTAGTAGAAATTCCAGCGTATAGGCAATCATCACGAAAACCAGTTTTTCTGACAGCCTGCAGGAATGTTCCATCATCGCCGATACTGACGATAATGTTGGCCTGGCGGTAATCTGAAACAATATTGAAGTCATATCGTCTTGCTAATTCGTATAAAGGCTCAACTTTTTCCAACATTTTTGTATCGGGCTTATGGTAAAAATAAATATTGCGACGATCTTGCATGACTGATTCCTCCAAACATTATGTAATTTTCCATATTTTTACCCACTTTTGAAATCTTTTGCTAAAATAAATGTTATTGACATCAGTTTATCATTTTTACATAACTATTTGAAAGTACAAGGAATTTAAGGGGGCTTTACGATGAATGGTAAAAGATGGGCAGCATTAGGTATTGCTGCAGGTTTGCTGATTGCTTCAACCGTCATTAATCTTTTGTCTACATTCGCATTCAGCGACGCTGAAAATACATTTAATGACATATTTGCTGTATCGGAAGAAATGTTTGCAGAAGAAATCATTGAGGAAGGGGACATGCTGAGTAAAATCGCTGTCCTGTCAATTGATGGGGTCATCCAGGACACTGGGGATACACAGTCTTTCTTTGAAAGTCCGCTCTATAACCATAAGGCATTCATGCAACAGCTCGAATATGTAAAAGAAGATGAAGATGTTAAAGCGATTATCCTGCGAGTCAATTCTCCTGGTGGAGGGGTCGTTGAGAGCGCTGAGATACACGATAAGATCAAGGAAATACAGAAGGATACTAAGAAGCCTGTATATGTTTCCATGGGATCGATGGCAGCATCCGGGGGGTATTATGTATCTGCTCCAGCTGATAAAATCTTTGCCAGCCCAGAAACTTTGACAGGATCTCTTGGAGTCATCATGCAAGGTGTCAATTATGCTGGAATTGCCGAAAAATATGGTGTGGAATTCAACACCATCAAAAGCGGACCTTATAAGGATATTATGAGTCCTTCCAGGAAGATGACAGAGGAAGAACGGAAAATCCTTCAGTCCATGATCAATAATTCTTATGAGGGTTTCGTAAAAGTAATTTCAGAAGGTCGAGGCATGTCTGCTGAACAGGTCAAGAAAATCGCGGACGGCAGAATCTATGACGGCCGTCAGGCGAAAGAACTGAACTTAATCGATGGATTTGGGTATCTTGATGATGTCATTGAAGCAGTAAGGAAGGATGAAAAATTAGGAGATGCCCAGGTAGTTAAATATACAGAAAGTATGGGAATCGGTTCCTTCTTTAGCATGAGTGCACAAAAAATCATGGGGAAAGACGCGGAAATGGCAGGTTTAATGAAGATGCTGTCCCAGCCTAATTCTCCCCGCTTAATGTATCTGTATGCGGAATAGGGGGGACGAAAATGAATTTGAATGAATTTGACAAAGAAGAAAAAAGACAGATTGATGATTCCAGCCTTCATGAACAGAAAATTCGGGAAGAAACAGAACAACCTGTAAGAACTGAAGCTGCATATAGAACCAGTGAAATGGAACAAAATGACCAAGCAGAACCCAATGAATCCAACAGTGTAATTGATCCAAATGATCGCTTTGAACGTGTTGAACAAACTGGACAATTCGATCGAATCGCAGATGGGGGTACCTCAGCACACCCTCCTATTGATTCTGAAGGAAAGTTTGATGAGCAAAATGAAGCTGGCCATTTTCAATGGGAGGGCTTATATGCGGGATTCTGGATGCGATTTTGGGCCTATTTACTGGATCTGATTGTGATTGGCAGTGTAAACAGGATGATCATCAATCCTGTTTTCCGTGCCATGGATATCTCGTTAATAGAGGATGGGATTTTCTCACCTATAACCATCGCCACTGCCGTCGTGTTCTATTTATATTTTGTGCTGATGACCAAGTATTATGGCCAGACGCTTGGCAAGATGGTCTTCGGTTTAAAGGTTGTCGAGTTAAGCGGCAGTCGACTATCATGGGGGACAGTAATTTTCCGGGAATGGATCGGCCGTTTTATATCAGCGACAATCATGGTATTGTATTTAATCGTCGGTTTCTCTAAAAAGAAACAAGGCCTGCATGACATGTTTGCTGATACAACCGTAATATATGAACCACGTTAAAATGAACCTGCTTCGGCAGGTTTATTTTTATGCCTTTTTGTTGATAATAATAGGCTGAAAGGTTGTGGAGGATAATGAAATGGGTGCTGCTTGCCTTACTGCTTCTTACTGTACTTATACTAATCATCCTTATAACAAAAGTTAAAATTTTTATAGATTATTTCCACGGCAATGATAACGACCATCTTAAAATTACCGTAAAAGCCTGGGGAGGGCTCATAAAGTATAAGGTCGATATCCCGGTTATTAAAATTGATGATAATTCACCCACGATTGTGGCGGAGCAAAAAATCCAAACAGGGCCTAATGAAAATATTAAACAAGAAAAAACATCGCAAGTTGATAAAACAGATTTGCTAAACAGCATAAATGATTTTAAGCATTTAGTTACTCATGTTGCAGGGCTTCACAAAATTATTAGGGATTTTTTAAGTAAAGTAACAATCAGAAAAATAGAATGGCACACTATGGTTGGAGTAGGAGATGCTGCGGCGACCGGGGTACTAACTGGAGCCTTTTGGGCTGTAAAAGGCGGATTGATTGGTGTCCTCAGCCTATATATGAAACTGAAAGAAATGCCAGTTATGTCGATCACGCCTAGTTTTCAGCATGCCGTGTCAATCACTAGCTTTAAATGTATGATTCAAGTCAGAGTCGGGCATGCTATTTTAGCAGGAATAAAGCTGGTTAAATATTGGAAAGGCGGATGGCCGCATTTCAAAACAAAGCCATTATCCGTACTTTCTGGTGATAAAACTAATACCGTTTAAACAAGGAGGAAAACAGGAATGTCCGACCATCCAATTCAAGGACTTATGACGACTGCCATGGAAAGTTTAAAAGAAATGATTGATGTCAATACAATCATTGGAGACCCTGTAGAGACACCGGACGGAAGTGTGATCCTGACAGTTTCTAAAGTAGGTTTCGGTTTTGCTGCTGGTGGAAGTGAATTTGTTTTGGAAAGCACGAAGAGTGGATCAGGAGGCTCTGG
>NZ_JBAVFI010000267.1:0-3785 GCF_049588175.1 Mesobacillus sp. | reverse complement strand
GTCCACCATCAACAATAGTTAAGTTAATTCTAACTCAAGTTATTTGGCGAAAAGGATATTTATTCTGGCGAAAACCGAAGTGATCTGACGAAACCCGAAGTGAATCTGGCGATAATGCCTACTAATTTGGCTAAATCAATTGATAATCTGGCGAACTGGAAAATATAGCTTGTTTTTTCCAAATTTATATCTTTCCATAAAAAAAGACAGCTGTAATCCAGCCGCCTTGTCTACACACGATATTAAATTTTTTAGGCACTTATTTCACCTGGGCTATTTCATTAATCTCATCTTCACCGACAAGCTTGACCTGGGCGTAATTCTTCATTTCCTTGATCATCTCACTGGCTTCTTCGTATAGCGTATCGTCCTGGAATTCCTCGGAGTAGTAAAGGGTATTGTTTAACATAACTTTGACGCGAAGCCTTGTTCCAGATTCGGTATCCTCGTCACCCAATGTAACGGCGGATCGATTGGTTTCGTGCTGGCTGACCAGGATTTTATTGCTTTCGTTTTCTTTTTTTACAGCTTCAACTATTTCCTGTAAAGAATCAACTTGTCTCAATTACATCACCCCTTTAATTATGTATTCCATGTTTCCAGGTTTTAAAACCAGTGGAAGGACAATCGTGTAAAGATTTTCGCAATATAGCTGCAAACTTTTGTGAAAAGAGCCTTAAAGAATGATTTCGAATGTTGACCCTGCATGCAGTTGGCTGGTGCAAGTGATTTTCCCCCCATGGGCTTCAACAAGCTCCTTAACGATCGCAAGCCCAAGTCCTGATCCCCCGAGTGCTTTGGACCTCGATTTATCAACACGGTAAAAACGTTCAAATATCCAGGGTATATCTTCTTTTGGGATACCTTTTCCTTCATCTTTTACGAGAAGATGAGTCTTCCCGCTCTTTTCAAATACCTCAATTGTCGTGGTGGATCCTGCCTCTGAATATTTTCTGGCATTATCAAGCAGGTTAAGGATGATTTGTTCAAAGCGGATGGGGTCAGCCTCGATATATACTTCCCCATCGCAGATTAAATTAAGCGTGATTTCTTTATCGATATAAGAAGGTTCAATTTTCGAATGAATGCTTCTTAAAAAAGCACAAAGCTCGAACTTTTCTTTATGGATAGTAAAAGTGTTTTCGTCCATTTTGGCAAGGTCGAATAAGCCTTTTATTAACTCAGAAAGCTTTGAAGCCTCTTCGTGAATGATCTGTAAGTACCTGCTTCTGTCTTCAGGAGCTGTTCCGTCTTTTCCGGCGATGTCGGCATATCCCTTAATATAGGTGAGCGGGGTTCTAAGCTCATGTGAAATACTCGCTAAAAATTCGTTCCGCTGCTTTTTTATATGGTTCAGGTCATCAGCGAGTACCTGAATCGATTCTCCAAGCTCGCCCAATTCATCATTTCCAAGCCGGGGAAGTGCTACAGAGTAGTCACCCTTGCGGATTTTAAGAGTCGCTTCATTCATTTTAATCACCGGCTTTGTGATGAAACGGGAGAGAAAGAGTGTGATAATGGCCATCGAGCTAAGCAGCAAAATTCCGGCAAGCCAGAAATGCTTGTTCAGCCTGGCAATCAGTCCCTGGACCCGCTGGGTGTTCTTAAACATATAAACAGCGCCATTATTATCAAGTGGGCTAACAGAGGCGATATATTTCTTGTCCTGCCAATCATCTTCAAGTATCAACCCGTCACGCACAATGTGCATGGGTGATTTTTCGATGATTTCAGTTATGGTGCGGTCAACTGGAATCGAAGCTGAAACGATCTCACCGTTTCTATCCGTAATCACTACATGCGTTTCTGTGCGCGATTCCATTGAAGTGATATGGTGGATTGTTTCTTCAAGATAAGAGGTTTCAAGGATGTCGCGGTGGTTATTCCCGCGAGTTTGCAAAGATGCAAGCTCCTCATCAATCCGGGAGTGGATGATCGAAGAATGAAGGAAATAAAATAAAATCCCTTCCACTAACAAAATCGTTATGAAGAAAACAGCGCCAATCTTCATCGAAATACGATCCATTCCAGCCACTCCTCAAATAATCTTAAGAATATCATACTAAAAAACTGTTTTCGCATAAATTTCTTTTTGCATTCAATATTATGCTTTCTGAGGATGTTCGCGAATTTCCTGCGTAATTTTTCATACAAGTAGTTTGCCAAAAGAGCATATCAAAAAAATATCCAGAAACAGAGCAGACGCAAGGAATTTGAATATTTTAACAAATTCATTTAATGTAATAGATAATGGGATTTTATTTAATAAATTGGGTGATAAGAAGGAGGGGCACAATGAAAAGAGATTTCTATTTATCCAAGGTGAGGATTTTTGGGCTTACAGCCTTACTGAGCTTGCTGATTATTGGCTTTATTGTGGCGGGAATTTATATGCTGGCAGACCCGGGTGAAAATGTGGCGGTCATCGTATTTTTCGGTGCTGTGATTTTATTGCTGATCTGGTCCTTGTTTTTACTTGGAAAAAATTTTATGGAAAAAGAGGCAAATGTAACGGTCAGTGAAGATGGCCTGACAGTGAGGGGCACAGCAGGACCTGGCTTTATACCCTGGGAGGACATAGAAGGCATGCTGCCATATGAAGTCCATAATAATGAATTACTTGGGATCCTTTTAAAAAATGAAGCAGACTATATAGAATCTTTACCTAAAAACAAAAGGCGACTGGCAAAAATAAATCTCAAAACAGGATTCCCAGCCTTCAATATCGGGCTCAGTAATTTAAAAGATAAAAAGGAACTAGTCAACCTTTTAGCTGAAATGAAAATCCCTTTTTACATCCCTACAAACAATAAAGAAACCCCAGAACAATCCAACCCGCCTAGGAATAAGAATTTACCAAGTTAACGCATTAACCCACTGGGGGTCAGACCCCCAGTACAGTGCCGCGTTAATCCGCTGGGGGTCAGACCCCCGGCTCGGTGAAGCGATGAAGTGTTGTGTTCATGGAAAAAGCGAAGGACTTTTGATCCGTCGCTTTTTCTTTCATTATAGAAGGTCATTAACCTTATATACTTTTCCGTTTTCAAGGTGACTGCCAAGCAGCAGTTTTACGAGTGCTCCTGCCACGGTTTCAGGGCTGCGGAGACTGCCGCTTTCTTTATAATTCTTGAAGGTCTCCAGTTCGGCGAATGCTTTCTCCGAGGAAGAACGGATCGTTGCTTGCATATCTGTGTCCATGATTCCCGGGCTGAAGGCGACGATCTTGCTGCTGCTTCCGGCCTTTTCGAGTTCCAGTCCTGCTGTCATCGTAAACATATTAATCGCAGCTTTCGTGCTGCAATAGATGCTCCAGCCATGGATCGGCCGCTCGGCAGCACCTGAAGTCACATTGGCAATGACGGTTTCTACCGCAGTCTTCTTAGCTTTTTGTAAAAAAGAATTGCAAATCATGATTGGTGCCGTTAAATTGACTTGAACATTGGTCATCAATAGTGAAGAATCAAGGTCACCAGCCACCTCAATCGGCTCAATCACACCTGCATTATTGATCACAAAAACCTGCTCTGCATCCTTGAAGACGGTCTCAGCAATCTCCGAAAAAACATTCTGGACTTGCTCTTCAGAACCAAGGTTACATGTGAAATGCATGTATCCTGTTCCAGCCTCAGCAGCAGCCTGCTTTAATTCGGTGTTCTCATGTCTGGCAACTGAAATGACATTTATTCCTTCAGCCACCAATTGCTGGGCCACAGCTGCGCCTAGCCCTCTCGAAGATCCGGTTATGACAGCATATTTCATCTTAACACCCCTCAATATCTAAACCG
>NZ_JBAVFI010000266.1:0-2112 GCF_049588175.1 Mesobacillus sp. | reverse complement strand
ACGCAGAAAAATTCGATGATCCTGAACTAAAGAAAGGCGTAATCGAGCTGATACCAATGGGGTATATCGGCAAGCCTGAAGAAATTGCAGCTTGTGCAGTGTGGCTTGCGTCAACCGAAGCCAGCTACGTCACCGGTCTCACCCTTTTCGCAGATGGCGGCATGACACAATATCCAGGTTTCCAGGCAGGGAAGGGGTAAGCTTTAGCTTCTTTTAAAAAGAAATCCCTAGCCCTTGAATTATTGCTTGGAATGCCACGGTTCGTGTGGGATAATACTTGTGCTCAATGATCGAAGATTTGAGCACGAGTATTTTATGGAATATCGGTGTCAACGTTTTTAATAGGATGGCTGTGTTAAAGGTAACAGCTGATTTTTTGCACCTGTTAATTGGAGCGGAAATGAACTTTTATGTGGCCAAAACGATAAAGAACCGCGGCATTGATAGGGGAGGCTTATAAATGGAGAACAATGATATATTGATTCGATTACGATATGCACAAGATATCAAAAATATAGACATGGTCGAGATCTTCAAGCTCGGCGGCGTGAAAGTAACAAAAGACGAAGTGCTGAAGATGCTTAAAAAACCAGAAGAAGAAGTCTATGGCGCGATTGATGTAGAAGAAAATGACGATTACATAAAATGCAATAATAAGACGTTAGAATCGTTTTTAAATGGCTTCATTACGTTTAAAAGAGGAAAGCAGGATCCAAAGCCTGGCCAGCCGGAAATTCCTGCGCTGACGAATGAACATGTGAATAACATGCTTCTCAAGAAGCTGAAAATAGCGCTGGCATTAACAAGTGATGACATGCTTGATATCTTTAAATTGGCTGGAATCACCGTAACAAAAGGTGAATTAGGCGCTCTGCTGCGTAAACCAGGACACAAGAATTACAAAGAATGCGGAGATAAATTCGCCAGGAATTTTCTAAAAGGATTGGCAGTCAAATATCGGGGATAAATGTGGAACATGGGGACGGTTCTTATGTTCACTTTTTTGGAACATGGGGTTCTTACATTTCATTTCATTCGAGTTGAGAATAAGAAAATGCTTAGGAGAAATCCTAAGCATTTTGTTTATTATTCACTTCCTGATATTGTTCGGAGACGATGCACTCATCTTCGACTAGCACATATGGGTGTGTTTCCATCAAAATCCTAGTGAGGTAGTCTGGCATTTGCTCGCCTTTGTACGCACAAATTAATGGGAACGACAGTAAATTAACAGCTTCGTCCACAACTTTCTCGAAATCTTCTATTAAATGCAACGGATCTTCCATCGTGCTCCACTCCACATGTGCCCAAGATCTGAAGGAGATTTTATTTTCAACGTATGGCTGAACCATTTTATTAAAGTAATCCGTGATTGCAGGAGGATGATAACTACCACTTGAATAATAGAAATCGAAGTTGTTTACAAAGTGAACGAATTTCATTTGTTCTGCCGTTAATCGGGAGCTTAGCTCCTTATTTATAATAGGGTAAATACGTTCATTATCAATGAAAATAACGTAATCTCCCGCCTCAATGCCATCTTGTACATAACTTACTGCCTGTTCAATATAACTTTTCATTCCATTATAAGAATACAGCACGTGAACACACTTTTTGTCCTCAAACAACTGGTTCATTTTACTTTTCAAGTGATCACCTCTTCTTTCCTGTATCTCTCAACTATACTTTAAAACAGGAAAAAAAGGGGATTGATTTCATTTTGCTAAAACACGGGGACGGTTCTCATGTTTCAGGAACATGAGAACCGTCCCCGTGTTCCTAAAATAGTTTACTCAATTCTTGGTTATACTAATGAAGTGATTTCCTTTATTTGTAAAAATAAGGTTGTGTTAAATCATTATGATTAATTCTTTATATGGGCTGACTTGGTTAGCCATTTTATTTATATGGGGTGATTGGAGGAATTGGAAGCGTTACTATCCGACGATCCTTTTTTTTACGCTGGGAGATTTTCTCTACTTATATTTATTATCTGATGCTTATCCAATGTGGAGATATGTACCTCCTGCTGCGGATAAAGATATGGGGCTGACGAATACCCATATCTCCTTATCGATCATCGCCATTAAATATCCTGCTACTGTGCTGGTA
>NZ_JBAVFI010000265.1:0-3007 GCF_049588175.1 Mesobacillus sp. | reverse complement strand
CAAATAAAACTGTGGATTGAGGATTTTAAATTCCAATCATTAGCCAATGAACTTACGAGAGTAAATCAGGTTACTTGTGATGAAAAGTACACCCAGCTATTAGTAGCTCGATTTAGAAAAGGAATTTTGATTATTGATGAATACGTAGAAAGGAATTATGAGGATTTATTTATTTTTACTGCTAAGCTTTATACGTTAAAGAATATAAGCATTACTTTTATATGAAGAAAGTGCTGCTATGGGAAGTGAAAAATCACTAAAAGAATATTTAATTGTCCTAATATTCATTTTCCATGTCTGGAAATTCTCCCAATGATTCACTAATGAAGTTACCTAGTAAACCTGTTAGCCTTGTAAATGGCCTGTTTTTATCCTAAAAAACTACTAACAGGGGGTTTGTAAATGAATAAACTATTTCTTTTTGCGGTCACAATATCACTAATTATTGGGTCATATAGCGTGTTTCCTACACACCATTTTAAGGCTGCGACAGTAGATCAAAAGGCTGCTGAAACATTGACACATAAAAAAGTTGAGGTCGACACGAAAGTATCGTCATCGACTGATAATCGGTTTATAAACGAAGAAGAAAAGAAGCTGCTTGCACGACTTGTCCAGGCAGAAGCAGAAGGCGAGCCGTATGAAGGTAAGGTTGCCGTTGCAGATGTTGTATTAAATCGTGTTGAGCACAAACAATTCCCAGACACAATCAAGGATGTTATCTATCAAAAGAATGCTTTTGAACCTGTTCAAAATGGTTCGATTAATGAACCAGCAAGCGATGAAGCAGTTAAGGCCGTTGAAGAAGCCCTAGTCGATCAGGGGAAAAACGAAGAACTGCTTTACTTCTATAACCCAGAGACTGCGACAAGTGATTGGATCTTTTCCCGTGAAGTTGTGAAAAAAATCGGCAATCACTCATTTGCTATTTAAAAGGCGCGATCAGCAAAAATGCTGCGCGCTTTTTGTTTGTAAAAAAATCATAGCTGCTCCTATATAAAATCTCCGTTTGAAAACAGATTTATACAGGATCAAAAGGTCAGATTGTCGAATAGCACATTGGAATTTTGAAATGACAGTAAAATCATTTTTAATAAGAGCACAACTAATATAAAATAGCATTACATATGTGATCCCAAAAAATCTTGATACTGAGATGAATCCAACTTTTTTAATATAAAAAGGAAGTGTTTAGGTGAGGAAGCATTCTGTACGATGGGCATTAATTTTATCAGCCTTTTCTTTTTTAATCATGCTTATAGGGCTTGGTTGGACGGTTCAAAACCAATTTTTCAGCAGGGGTGAGACTTCAGATGTAATAAAGAAGGTTGAACCAGTTGCGGAAGAGTCAACAAAAGCGGGGAAGGTTGTCGTCGCATTGGGTGACTCGCTTACTAGAGGTACAGGAGATGCGAGCGGAAAAGGGTATATTGGTTATTTAGTGGCTGAGCTTGAGGAAAAATCTAAAGAAAAAATCACGATCCATAACTACGGGGTAAAAGGTTATCGCTCCGCGCAGCTGTTAAATCAAGTGAAGCAGGCAGAGATTCAAAGGCAAATCAAAAATGCAGATTACATACTGATTACGATTGGCGGCAATGATCTTTTTCAAAGCGGACAAACGTTCATGAATCTTGACGCCAAAAAGATTGCTCAGCTTAGACAGGGCTATATTAAGAACCTTGAGGCGGTATTAAAGGAACTGAGATCAATCAATAAGGAGGCAGTTATCTTCCAGATTGGCCTTTATAACCCTTTCATTGACTTGAATGATGCTGAGGCCACAACAAAAATAGTCAGAGAATGGAACTTTGAGACAAGCAAGCTTCTGGATATGGATCAGAAGACCATCTTTGTTCCGACATTTGATTTGTTTCAGATTAGTGTGAATGATTACTTGTATACAGATAAATTCCATCCGAACGCAGAAGGCTACAGGCTGATTGCTGAACGGGTTGCATCATTGATTTCATGGTAGGGGGGATGGAGAATGAGTGAGATTACGCTTTCGGTAAAAGGGCTGAAAAAGAGGATTGGCAAAAAGGAAATCATTAAAGGTCTTGATTTTGAACTCAAAAGAGGGGAAGTCTTCGGATTCCTTGGACCAAACGGTGCCGGAAAAACGACGACAATCAGGATGCTGGTCGGATTGATCAGGCCAACATCCGGTTCGATAGAAATATGCGGTTACAACGTTGAGAAGGATTTTACAAAAGCCATGACTCAAATGGGATGTATCGTCGAGAACCCTGAATTATACTCCTATTTGACGGGCTGGGAAAATCTCGAGCACTTTGCCCGGATGCTCCCTAATGTTGAGCCCTCTTATATCGATGAGGTTGTCAAGCTTGTCAGGCTGGAGGAAAGGATTCATGATCCTGTGAAAACCTATTCCCTGGGGATGAGGCAGCGACTTGGAATAGCCCAGGCACTGCTTGGAAAACCAAAAGTGCTGATCCTTGATGAACCGACAAACGGATTAGATCCAATGGGCATCAGGGAAATGCGCAGCTTTATTCGATTCCTTGCTGAGGAAGAAGGATTGACCGTTCTCGTCTCAAGCCATCTGCTGAGTGAGATTCAACTGATGTGTGACAGGGTTGCGATAATTTCGAGAGGTACTGTGATTAAAGTGGACACCGTAGACTCTCTTCTTGCCCTCCAGGAACGGGTCATTTGGCGGGTTGAGCCTCATAAAGAGGGGAAGGAAATTTTAGATGGACTTACCTCTGTAACGGATGGACCGGATGGGACATTAATTACGCCGTACAGTGAGAGTAATGCCTCTACATGGAACAAGGAACTTGTTGATCATGGAATCTTGGTAAAAGAAATGAATCGAAAGCTTCCTGCTTTAGAGGATCTCTTCCTTGAACTGACTGGAGGTGAATCCATTGATTAACCTCGTTAGAAATGAAATGCTAAAAATAGTGCGAAAGAAGAGAATTTTGGTCGTTGCGGCCATTATTGCTGTCCTTGTCGCTATGTTCACCTATTCCCAATACAG